>JAYYJK010000155.1:0-3424 GCA_036146255.1 Nanobdellota archaeon | reverse complement strand
TTTCGGTTTCGTAACAGCATTCCTAATTATGGGTATGGCTCCGTAAGGAGTATAATGTTTTAACATTATAACACTTATTTTAAATTAAAATGTCTTTTGATGTACTAAATAAAAAAGTTCAAGATAGGGCTAAAGAACTAGCTCAGGAGCAAATTAAGCTTAAAGAAGAGGAACTACAAGTTTTACAACAAGAGTCAACATCTAGATTAACATTATTTGAGGACATTCAACATACTTTATTAGAAAAAGAAAAATATTCTTTAGATATTTCAATTACTGGAGCATCTAAGTCTCAAGCGACTACTTTGTTACATGAGGCAAAACAACAAGTATTTGAAAGAATTACTTCTTCTGCTATGGATTATTTTTCGTCTTTATCAATTAAAGAAAAATCTACTTTGTTTTCTCATTTTTACACAAAAGCAACTGAAGTTATTTCAGTTGATTTAGTATATGTTAGAAAAGAAAATGTGGTAGTTGTGGAGTCTTTTTTGCCTAAGGGAGTTTCAATTGAAGTTGATTCTACTTTGGGTGAGGGTATTGTGTTTGAATCTACAGCGTCTAAACAAAGAGTAGATATGAGGATTTCGTCACTTTTAGATTCTGTTATGGAAGAGAGAGAAGATGAGATTCACAAAATTTTAGGAGAATAAAGAATGAAAAAATCAGTTACACTAAAAAGAAGTCCTTATGAGAGTGCAAAAATTGCAGTTAAAAGAGGATCGCTCTATTCTGAAGAAGAACTAGATTCTCTTAAAAAATTAGAATTTGAGGAAATTTTAAAATATATGGAAGAGCATGGTTTTAAAGAACCAATAGATACTTCTTATCTTGCCTATGAAGGTTTTTATTTAATAGAAGTTGTCCTAAACAAATATCTTTCTTTAATGTATGGTGATGTGATGGTATCTTCATCTTCACAAAATAGAGAATTTTTAGAATCCTATTATTTGAAATATCAAATTCATAATTTAATGGCACTAGTGAGATGTAGGATTTCTAATGAAAAAGATATTACTCCTTATTTAATTGGTGATAATAGACGTCAAGAAAAATATGTGAAAGCTTTTGAGATGCCTCTAGAAGATGCAATTGTGTATATTTCTAAGAAATTGAAATTTAATGAAACTGAAGTTTTAGGTGCTTATTCTAAAGGATTATTTGATTTAGAAAACTATCTTTACGCTCAGTATTACAAACAAATTTTTTCATTTGATATTTCCTATAATAACTCAGATGAACATAAATTCAGACAATTTATCCAATCCTATATTGATATTTTGAATGCGAGAGCATTTTTAAAATTAAAAGTAGATGGGATTGAAAAAATATCTTTTGATGATATATTTGTTTCAGGAGGTAAGATTTCTCGAGATACCTTTACTTCATTCGAGTCTATTACTAATGAAGAAGTTTTAGAAAAATTTTCAGAATTATTTTCTATGAAAATTACTTCTTTTTCCACATTAGATAGAGCATTTAATAATCATAAGCAAGCAGGATCCAAAATGTTTAAGCAAATTAAATTTGGATCACCTTTTTACGTATTAAAGTTCTTTTTTGAATTAGAAAATCAAATTACATCTCTGAGATATTTACTTAAAGCAAAATATATGAAATTAACTGATGATGAAATTGAATCATTGATGGGGGGAAATAACTAATGGCAGAAATTGTGGTGGTAGGAAAAGAAGATTTTACTTTAGGTTTTGAATTAGTAGGTATTAAAGCTTACTCATTTGATAAATTTGAGGAAGTAATTGGTAAGCACTCAAATGCAGGGATTGTAATAATTTCACAAGAAGATTATGAGAAATTATCTCTTAAATTAAAAGGTCAAGTTGATAGATTGCTTAAACCAATTGTTATTATTTTATCTGAAGATGATATTAAAGGTGGAAACCTAAGACAAGCTATTATTCGTGCTTTGGGTGTTGACCTTCTAAAGGAGAAATAATGTTTATACATTTTTCTTATTTTAATATTGTTAATTGAGAGAAATATTTTTCTTATTTTTTTATTTTAATGTATATTTTAATGCGCTTTTACTAACTTTTATAAACCGTCTTATTTTACTATTTTCTATACAAAATGGCAAAAAAAGCTCAAGGAAAAATTATTAGAGTTTCAGGTCCAGTTGTGGAAGCAACAGGAATTGAAGTTAGGATGTCTGATATTGTAAGAGTTGGAGATGAAGCATTAATGGGAGAAGTAATTCGTGTTGATACTGATTCTTTTATTATTCAAGTTTATGAAGATACAACAGGTGTAAAACCAGGAGAGCCTGTAACTAATACTGAACTTCCGCTCTCAGTAGAAGTTGGACCAGGATTACTTGGATCAATTTATGATGGTATTCAAAGACCTCTTCAAGTTCTTGAAGATGAGATGGGTCATTTCATTAAAAGAGGAGTTGATGCTCATGGTATTTCTCATGAAAAGAAATGGACTTTCACGCCTAGTGTTAAAAATGGAGATAAAGTAACTTCAGGTCAAGTAATTGGATTTGTTAAAGAATTTGATATTGAACATAAAATTTTAGCACCTCAAAAATGCGATGGGAGTGTTGAATCAATTTCAAAAGGAGACTTCACTGTTGAGGATGTTTTAGGAAAACTATCAGATGGAACTGAGTTAAAATTATCACAATTTCAACCAGTAAGATCTCCTAGAAAATTCACAACAAAACTTGCACCATCAATTCCTCTTAATACTGGACAAAGAGTATATGATGTATTTTTTCCAGTTGCAAAAGGTGGTGTTGCTGCACTTCCAGGTCCTTTTGGAGCAGGAAAAACTGTTACACAACAATCAATTGCTAAATGGTCAGATGCTGATATTGTAGTTTATGTTGGATGTGGAGAGAGAGGAAATGAAATGACTGAAGTATTATCAGAATTTCCACATTTAATTGATCCAAAAACTGGAAAACCAATGATGGAGAGAACAATTCTTATTGCAAATACTTCAAACATGCCTGTTGCTGCAAGAGAAGCATCAGTTTATGTTGGTATGACACTTGCAGAATATTACAGAGATCAAGGATATAATGTTGCAATGATGGCAGATAGTACTTCAAGATGGGCTGAGGCTATGAGGGAAATTTCATCAAGACTTGAAGAAATGCCAGGTGAAGAAGGATATCCTGCGTATTTGTCTACTAAATTGGCTAACTTTTATGAAAGAGCTGGACGTGTAACTACTTTGAATGGTGATGAAGGGTCTGTGACAGTAATTGGGGCTGTGAGTCCGGCAGGTGGTGATTTCTCAGAACCTGTGACTCAAAATACTCTAAGGGTTGCTAAATGTTTCTGGGCTTTAGATGCTAAACTCGCTGAAAAAAGACATTATTGGTCAATTAATTGGTTAAAGTCATATTCACTTTATCATGAATCACTAAGAGATTATTTTAGAGAAGAAGTTG
>JAYYJK010000154.1:0-3381 GCA_036146255.1 Nanobdellota archaeon | reverse complement strand
TTAGTTTACTAATTATATTAGTAAGATGTGTTATCTTATTCTCAGAGTAAACTAATTTATAACTAGGTTGAATTATAATTATTATGAGTACAAAAACCATTTGTGTAAAAGTTTCTAAAGGAGGAGTGGGAAAAACAACTATTTCTTCTAATCTTGCAGTTGTACTTGCAAGACAAGGATTTAAAACACTTTTAATTGATTTAGATTCTCAAGCAAATCTTTCTACATCTCTTCTTGGTGAAGTAGATGATGAAAAATTAACTTCTTCAAATTTACTTGGAGATGATTTAAGAAATATTAATGAATTAATTTATTCTTTAGAAGATAATCTCGATATTATTACTGCAGACATCGGACTTCATGAAGTTGCCAAATATTTAGAAAATAAAGGAAATTATACTAAAAGATTATCTGAAGTATATTCTAATTTAGCCATTGAAAATAAGTATGATTTAGTTATATTTGATTTATCTCCAGGAGTTGCAGATACACTAACAGAAATTGTTCTTGCACAAAGTGAATTACTTGTATGTCCAACACATTTTGATGTAGATTCATTATCAGGAATTGTACATACAATCTCGGATGTTTCTCGATTGTCAGATAAAAATTTAGTAAAAGAGGATATTCATTATTTAGTTGTTCCAAATAGATACGATAGAAGATTTGAAAAAGATAATGAACAAATTAGACAAATTTTATATGAAAACTTAGAAGAAGAATTTATAGCAGAACCAATTCGAGAAAATTCCCACATTAAAAAAGCAAGAATGCAAGGAGTAAATATTGTTGATTACGAATTGAATCCATCGAGGAAATATGAACATAAAAAAGGAATTGAAGACTTTGAACAATTAGCAAAGAGAATTATATCACTTTTGAGTTTAAGTGTAGACTTTAAAAACTCAGTAAACCAAAATAACTAGAACTATGACAAATAATATAAGAGACCCTTTTAAAAAAACAACGAACTGGGCTAAAAAAGCAGAACAAAGAAGCGAGAACAATCATGAAGTACATAATACTTCAAAGTTTGTTATCAAAACAAGAAGCTCTTCTGTGGAGAGGGTTGCTAAGTCATTTAAGATTTATCCTGGAAAAATATCAAGAAACTTTGATAAAAGAGTAAATAAATTGCAAGTTCACTTTGATGACCTAGACTATGAGAAAAATTACGTAGATGCTGGAAAATACATGATGTTTTTAATGTCATTTGCTGAAAAATACTCATTATATGAACTTTATTCTGAAACTGATAAGGAAGGGAATTTTGAATTAGATGATTCTAAAGTTAAAGAGTTTTTAAAAGAAAAATTAAATTAAAATGAATTATCAAGAAAAAATCTCTCTTGGTTTTATTGCCCTCTCAGGAATATACTTCTACATAAACCTAGAAGGTAAAATTTCTTTTATTCCATTAATTATTGGAATACTATTTGCAACTACATACTATTTTTCTATTGAGAAAGTTAAAATTTCTCTTTTAGATGCTCAAAGAAAATATGAAGATAAACAAAAAATAAAAAAAGAAAAACCTTACATGAGAGTTAAAGAAAGCGACTTAGAAAAAATGAATATTATACAGTATTTAGGAATTCTTCTTACAATATTTGGTATTATAGCAATAGTTATTATTTATTTTATTAATTTAAGTTTGTAAGCAACTTAAAATAACCTAATAATATTAACTTTCTTCATAGTAGTAACTCTAACAAAAATTAAAAATTTTTGAAGAATTAAAGCAATTTATCTCACAATTTTAACTTTCAACATAAATTAGAAATGTATGAGCAATTGAAAATCATCTGATGATTTTCACTCGCTTCATAGCAGCAATCCTATCTTTAGTTGCTGGGTGGGTTGAAAATAATCCCATGAGCCCACCTTTAAATGGATTTGAGATGTAAAGTGCATCTGCAGTCATTTTTGTAGGAGATGGCTGAGTTCTGATATTTTTACCAAAATCTTCTAATTTCATTAATGCATTAATTAAAGGCATTGGAGTTTTCATCACCTGAACTGCGCCAGCATCTGCCATATATTCCCTTTGCCTTGAAATTGCCATTTGAATAATAACTGCAATAATTGGAGCTAAAATTAAAAGTGCAATTGATCCAACGAGTGATGTTAATCCTTCATCTTCACTTCTACCCATTCCAAAAATTAATGCCCACTGCATCATCTCTGCAATAAAAGCAATTGATGCTCCAATTGTTACTGCAATTGCTTGAATTAATGTATCTCTGTGTTTTACATGAGAGAGTTCGTGTGCCATTACAGCCTTTAATTCTTCTCTTGATAGAAGATTAATTAAACTCGGAGATGCAGCAACTGCAGCGTGCTTAGGAGAACGGCCTGTTGCAAATGCGTTTGGAGATGGAGTATGAACTAAATATACTTTTGGCATTGGAAGTTTCATTACTCTTGCAAGTTCTGCAGTCATATCATAGAGTTCGTGTCCTTTGTACACTTCTTTTGCGGAGTGCATTTTAAGAACAATTTTATCTGAGAACCAATAGGCTCCAAAATTCATTACAAGAGCAATACCTACTCCAATGATAAGACCTATTGTCCCACCTAACGCTCCTCCTACGAGGATAAATAATACTGCTAAAAATGTTAGCAAAAATACTGTTTTAATTGTATTGTTAATCATTATAGTCCACCTAAAAACAATTAAGAGATATAAATTTTTAAACTTGATGTTTAATAAGTTAATATTAATGTTGTTTCTTAATAAAGTCCTCAAAGGAATTATGACTTTGAATTTCAAGATCTTCAAATTTCTCATTTAGTTCTTCTTCTAAGAGTTTTGTATCTTCTTGTGGGAGAAGTTTCATGTAGAGTAGCATAATAATTTCATCATCATAGATCCCAACATCTAAGCATCTATTTGCAAATCTCTCAATTTCTGAGGATAATAAAGGGTTTTTTCTTAAAGAAAATCTTCTTAGAAATTCTATCCCTTCCCTAGATAAATATCCTGAAGAGAGAGCATATGCTGCTTTTTTCCCTTCAAAAAATTCTTCTTTTTCAATTTCATGAACATAAAGTAAATAAGAGATAAAATCTTCTAGAAGTTCTGAAAAAACCACCTTGGATTTATATTCTAAAAATTCCTCTGATTTTATTTTTTTTATGTAATCTCTAAAAGTGATGAAATGTTTTAATACTACATCTTCAATGATTTTACCACAATAAATATCTATTTTTTTTGAATATTTCCACCGCTCTTTAGTAGCAGAACCATCTCCGAGTTTGGGAGCTTTTCTTTTAAGTGTCCTTTTATCTCTTTCGTATATTGTTTCTCGAATATATAAATAACCTCTTTTTTGTTTAAGAGATGAACGTTTTTCCCAAAGCATAGTTATACAATATATC
>JAYYJK010000153.1:0-3416 GCA_036146255.1 Nanobdellota archaeon | reverse complement strand
ATATTGTTTTAGATAAAACTCTTTTTTATCCTACTGGGGGTGGACAAGCAAGTGATCAAGGTATGATCGGTGACAAGAAAGTAGTTGCAGTAACTAAGGTTGGTAAAATTGTTTTACATGAAGTAAAATAATTTTTAATTATTTTTTCTTAAGCATAAAACCTCTTTTTTTAAAAAAGGATAAGAATACTTCATATTGATTAGTTTCTTCAAACATTTTTTGATCACTAAATCCTTCTTTGGTATATATTGATATTAGATGAGAACTAAGTAAATTTAAGTCACCATAAAACATTTCTTCAACTCTATTTAAAATGTATAATATAATTACTAAAATTGTTGTTCCAACGACACCTATAATTACATTAATTAGATTAATTACATCATTTAAGAAAAAAATATCTGTAAATATTGCAGAAATAAATCCAAAATAAAGTAATATGTAAATTGTTCCTGTTGCAAACGAGAGTTTTCTTAGGGAGCTAATTCTATGATTTATGAGTCCTCTAATGTCTTCGAGTACTTTTTTATCTTTATTGTTATTTATTTTAATGTTATCTTCTAAGTTCTCTATATATCTATGAATTCTATCATATCTTGTTAGGGGAATAGAATTAAACATTCTAAAAGTTGATCTAAACATAATATATTTAGATGTTTATGGTTTATATATGTTATGAGTTTCTATTATTATAATAATTTTTTATTTTCTCGTCCATATATTCTTTTCTTCTTTCATAATCTCTATCTTTTTTTGTAAATTCTAGAGGTCCATTATAGTAACCTTCTTCAGTAATTCTTTGCTCAAAAATAATTGGATATCCTTCTCTTTCTTGTTTGTTTGTTGTTGTACATCCAGAGAATAGAATGGAAATTATTATAAGTACTAATATTATTTTTTTCATAGTATTCTCTCCTTTTTTTTAGCTTCTAATTCGTATTTTTTATTTATTATATCAGCATATTCTTGTCTTAAAACTTCTGATTCTAATGATCTGTATTTTTTTCTTTCTCCCTCTTCCCAAACAAATTTCCTAATTCTTGGGTTTTTTTTTGCAAATTCATAAAAAATTTCTTCAAAAAATACAATAAATGCTCCGAGTACAAAGGGCCCAAGTAGTAATCCATAAATACCAAAGAGTTCAATACCTCCCAAAATACTAATTAAAATAATTACTGGACCAACTCTAGTTTTTCCAGAGATAAGATGAGGTAAGAGTATATTGTCAATTGAAGAAATAATAATTCCAAGTACGATTACAAGAATACTTATAATATAGTGTCCATGAATAAATTCTAATCCTGCAATAGGTAACCAAACTAATCCCGTTCCTACAAGAGGTAAAAATGAGATAAAAAACATTAAAAATGCCCATACGAATGCATTTTCAATTCCTAATAATAAAAAACCGATGAGTCCTATAATTGCTTGAATAAATCTAACTAAAATTTGACCATATATAATTCCGTCAACGAGTTGTTTAAATCTACTAGAGAGAATTTTAAATTTTGTATCACCAAAAACTTTTTTTAAAAATAGTATTTCAAAATTATATTCACGTGAAAAATAATAATAGAAAAATACAATTAGAAATATCTGAAAGAGAAACTGAGGTATTTGCAATACAACGTTAGTTATCATTTCTTGTGCTTTTTCTAAAAATAATTGATATTCTCCTACAAAATCAACTTCTAAATTATATTTATTTAAAAAAAACTCATTTCCTTTTGAAAGGGAACTCTCAACTTTTTGAGTATCAAGAGATAATACTTCATTTGAGAGTTGAACAAACATCATAAAAAATGGGATAAGTATGAGAAATAAAAACAAAAATATTATTAAAAGAGATGTTATTGTGTGGTTTTTAATATATTTTTTAAGCTTTGAATAAATTGGATATAAAATATATACCAATAAAAAAGAAAAAATTAGTGGTACTAAGAAACTCTTAATAATAAAATAAGATGTTATTAATGTTACAATAACACCAAATCCTAATGCAAGAGATTCTTTTTTCATTTCCATATCACAGTTAGTATATGTAAATTTATAAATATATCTCATTTGTAACTCTAAAGTAATACTTATTTTTATTAATTCTATTATTTATTTATTTACTATGAAATATGAATTAGACTTATTATCAAGATATTGTTCTTTTTTGATTTTGATTTATTTTTTTTTAAGTCCATTTTTTTTAAAACCTATTACTGATATATTTTATTTAATTTCTTATTATTTTCTTCAGTTAATTACTGAAGTCCAATTATTATCAGGGGAGCTTTTAGTGGGTAATGAATATCGTTTTTTAATTATTGACGCATGTATTGCACCTAGTGCATATATGTTTATTTCTTTTGTTTTTTTGATGTTGCCAATTCAATTTAGGAAAAATATCTCTTTATTACTCAAGGCATTGTTTATGTTTACTTTAATTAATTTACTTAGAATTTTACTTTTGATGTGGGTTCATGTACAATTTGGGGTAGATACTTTTGAAACATTTCATTTTATTTTCTACGAAGGGATTTCAGGAATATTAACAGCAGGAATTATTATCTATTATCTTAGAAAAGAACACAAAAAAAAAACTTATCCTCTCATAACTGATGTATTGACTTTGATTAGGGAGATTCGAAAGAAATAATAAACTACTTTTAAAATACGACAAATACTCATAAAGTTGTAATTTAAATTTTTGTTTATGTCAACACAAAAAGAAATCGAAAAAGCTATTGCTAAAATCACTCCAAAAGGTAAGGCTTTATATTTAGCTCAAGATCAAGGTTTAGAACATGATGCACCTGCAGAACTAACTGGAGAGAGTATTAATCCAGATTATGTATTTAATATTGCGGAGAAAGGTGATGTGGATGCATTTATTTGTCAGAAAGGTTTAGCTGAAAAATACGGGGATAGTTACAAAGTTCCAATTATTTTAAAAGTAAATGGAAAGACTATTATGACCCCAAAAGATGATCCATATTCACCTATTACTTGTTCTATTAGAAGGGCAGTTGAGCTTGGAGCTAAAGCAATTGGTTTTACAAATTTTATTGGTTCAAAATATCAAGATAAAATTTTTGATGACTTTAGAAAAATTCAAGAAGAAGCACATGACTTTGGTCTTCCAGTTACTTCATGGATGTACCCGAGAGGACAGGCGATTAAAGATGAAGCAAAAGCTGAGACATTACAAGCATCAGCTAGAATTGGGCTTGAACTTGGTGCTGATATGCTTAAGATGAGGTATAATGGAAATCCGGAAGATATGAAAAAACAAGTTAAATTTGGAGGTAAAGCTAAAATGCTTATGGCAGGTGGTGCTAAAACTCACAATACTAAAGATTTTCTGCAACAAGTTAAAGAAGTTGATGAAGCTGGAGCATTTGGATTTGCAATTGGAAGAAATATTT
>JAYYJK010000152.1:0-3416 GCA_036146255.1 Nanobdellota archaeon | reverse complement strand
ATTGCCATTCAATAAATTTTTGATAATTTGCATCTCCTGTAGAAAATTGTCTTGACCAATCAATTGAAACACCTATAGAGTCTAGAGAATCTTCAATCGTACCTGAGAAAAAATTTGCAATATTCATTGGGTCCTTAAATGATTCAATTAATGTTTCAATTTCTTCTTCTGTTTGAACATATTCTCTTAGAGCATCCTTTGTTCTTTTTATCTGCTCTTGGTCTCCTCTTTTAATTGCATCACTTACCGCAAGTACTGGAGTTCCTGAAATATGATATCCTAGAGGAAACAAAACATTTTTACCTAGTAATCTCTGATATCTTAAAAAAATATCTGGTGCAGTGTATCCTCTTCCATGTCCAATATGTAAAATTGAATTTGCATATGGATATGCAACAGTTCCAAAATATTTCTCTTTACTCTCATCAACTTTAGGCTCAAATGTTTTCTCTTCTTTCCATTTTTTTTGCCACTTTAACTCAATTTCTCTTTGATTTAATTCTTCCATAGTTTATCTAGTAAAACAGATAAAAACAAGTTTATATATTTAATTGAATTTATGATTAAATTGCTATTTTAAAACCACTATAAAATGTACTCAAAACTTTAAAAACTAAAAAAACACATAAATTCTATGCACGATATCATCCTTGGACGACCAAAATCTGAAAACGAAAAATATGGAACAAAAGGTTCTGTTTTTATTGGTAAACAATACGTTCAAATGGGTGAAAATTATTCTCTCTCAAATCCTATTTACATGGATGTTTCAAGAGCACACGCAATGCTTGTATTAGGAAAAAGGGGTGGGGGAAAGTCATACACTATGGGGTCAATTGCAGAAGGATTAGCTGACATGGATCCTGAAGTTTCTAAAAATTTAGCATTTATGATGCTTGACACAATGGGAGTATATTGGTCCATGAAATATCCTAATAAAAAAGATGATTCATTACTAAAAAAATGGGGACTAGAAGGAAAGGGACTCGACGTTCAAATTTACGTTCCAGGTGGATTCTACAATAAATATAAAGAAGATGGGGTTCCTGTTGATTTCCCACTCTACATTCAACCAAAAGAACTCTCCATTGAAGATTGGATGAATGCCTTTAAACTAAAAACTGATGATGAAATTGGTGTTGCAGTTCAAAGAGTAATTAACAGACTTCTTTACTCAGGAAAAAATTTTGAAATTGATGATATTATTGATACAACAAACCAAGATGATAGACTCGATGATAAAACAAAACTCGCTGTTGTAAATAGATTTGAAAATACAAAAACTTGGGGTCTTTTCTCAAAAACTGGAACTCCAATTAAAGATATTTTTCAAGGTGGAAAAGTAACAGTAATTGATCTCTCACCTTATGTCGCACTTCCAGGAGGTTGGGAAGTTAAAGCATTAGCTCTGGGAATTATTGCTAAAAAAGTATTTGTTGAAAGAATGCTTGTAAGAAAAAGAGAGGAAATATTTGATATTGTAAACAAAACGCAGGTTGTAAAAAAAGATGAAGTCAAAGAAGACCTTCCAATGCCTTGGCTAATTGTGGATGAAGCACATGAATTCTTACCTGCCGGAGATGAAGAAGCTCCTTCTAAACAAGCATTAATGACAATTCTAAGAGAAGGGCGTCAACCAGGAGTCTCTCTAATTATGGCAACACAACAACCTGCTAAAATCCACACTGATGCAGTAACACAATCTGACATTGTAATGTCACACAGATTAACTGCAAGTTTTGATTTGGAAGCCTTAGATAAAGTATTTCTCTCTTATAACAACAAAGGGTCAAAAGCACTTTTCAATGCAATGCCAAGAACAAAAGGTTGTGCTATTATAATGGATGATAAAAATGAGAGATTACATACCATGCAAGTAAAACCTAGAACAACATGGCACGGAGGAGAAGATCCAAATGCAATTAGAGAAGTCAAAGATGAATTCGACCTCGACTGAGGTTGAATTTGATAAAAATTTTCAATTTTTACTCAGATTTAATTTAGATTAAATTAGAATTTTAATTAATTTAATTGGAATTCTAAAGGTTTTCCTCTTTTTCTTTTTTTAGCACCCTCTTTAATCATATCCCTAGGTAATAAAGAAGAAGTCTTTCTGCTAATAATTAAAGACTTATAGTATTGTTCTGCTTGTTGGTCTAAATTAAATTCTTTTTCCGGGAAAACAACTCTGTTCTTTGGGAAACAAAATAGCCTATATCCTTTATCCTTAAATTCATGTGAAAGATATGGTTGATATGATCTATATTCTGATCCAGTAATAGAAATTTGATCTCCTTGTTGTTCAATCATCAAGGATAATTTGTCTTTTAAATATGTGAGAAGGTTATTATCTTTAGGTATGTTTTCCATCCTAAAAAAACCTACTGTTTTTTAGAGTTTATATATCTTTCTAAAATAATTTCTTTGCTAATTCAAACAAACGATCTGCATCAATACCTTCTTTCCTAACATCAGCTAAATTTCCCATTCTCAAAGTTAATCCTTTATCTGAAGAAAATAACCTGGATTTATTTTTACTAGATTCTAATAATCCTAAAAATAAGTTTTCATTGTGATGTCCATATATAATAACTTCAGAGTTAGAAATAGTAGATAGACGCTCTCTTGCCCCAGAAATAAATTTTTCTCTATCTATATAATATACATTCTCTGAGAGTTGTCTATAAATTGCATTAACTGTATTAATATGTCTCTCATTATATCTTGGAACATGAAAACCAATTCCTCCAAAATACATTATTTCATCTTCTATTAAAGGATTTTTCTCTAAGCTCATTTGATTCATTCAAATAAAAATACAAAAAAGGCATTTATATATCTTACTAAGAAATGACAAACACACTGTTTTTTAAATTACAAAATATTTATATTTTTAGATATAATATGAAAAAAACAACAATTCAAGAAGTACTTAAAGAAAAAATACCAGAAAACTTACTAACAAAAGTAAAAAGATCCTTTGAAATTGTAGGAGATATTGCAATTACTGAAATAGAAGAGGAATTGATTCCCTATGAAAAAGAAATTGGAGAAGCCATTATTACAACAAATAAATCTATTAAAGTAGTTCTCAAAAAATCCGGAATTCACGGAGGAGAATTTAGAACACAAGAATTAGTACATATAGCAGGTGAAAATAGAAAAGAAACAATATATACTGAAAATAATATTAAATTAAAAATCAACCCCGAAACAGTTTACTTCTCAGCTAAACTCTCAACTGAGAGAGAACAGCTTATGAAAAACGTCGCAGATGATGCAAGAGCATTAGTATTATTTTCTGGTTGTGGTCCGTACTCATTTGTAGCATTAAGAAAAAATCCTGATATTGGAAGAATTACATCAGTTGAGCTTAATCCCGAAGGTCACAACTATGCATTAGAATCTCTTGAATT
>JAYYJK010000151.1:0-4916 GCA_036146255.1 Nanobdellota archaeon | reverse complement strand
ATATCTTAATTGCTACCCTACTAGCAATTAGTGTAGGTTTTTCTGCTCAAAGTTTTTCTATTAATGCAGATTTAAATGATGGAACTCAATCTACTAATGTCGATAGAACATTATCTATTGAGGTTGTAAATACTGGAAATGAATCAATTACTGTTGATTTAAGTGAAGAAGATGCAACTGATGGTGCTAATTCATTAACTCTTAGTTTATCTAGTAGCTCTGTAACTTTAAACGAAGGAGAAAGTCAAACTATTGATTTAACATACAACACTCAAAGTGAAGAAGGTACTTTTACTGGTTCAGTAGTAGTAGAAAATTCTGAGAATAATTCACAAAGTGAAGCAATTAGTTTTAGTGTAACTGTTGAAGTTCCAACAGTAGATGGAGCTTCATTCGTATTAATTGGTGATGTAATATCAGGAAATGTAATAACATTTACAGAAGTTGAAATTGATGAAACGACAAGATTTGATTCAATTGAAATTGTAAATAATGGAAATGTTATGCTAACTGATATACAATATGATATGGATAACTTGGAAGGAGATGAAGATGATATTGATGATTCAGACGTAGAAGTTGAAAACAGAGATATTAATGACTTTGAAATTGATGAACTTGATGTAGGGGAATCAAGAGATTCAGACTTTAGATTCGATATTGGAAATATTGATGTTGATAGCTATAGAGGAGATTTAACAATTACTGCAAGAGATCCTAATAACAATATTATTACTAAAGTATATAGAATTGAAGTTGAAACATTCTCCGATGAAGAAGAAATTGAATTTACAAATTCAAATCCAATTAAAGTTAATGAAGAACCTGGAAATACTATCAATGATTTAGAATTAGAAATTAAAAATAGTGGTGCAAATACTGTTGAAGGATTAATTTTAGAAATTGAAGATGAGTTCACTCAAGAAAGTGGATCAAATGTACTTCCTATCTCAGCATTTAGTTTCTCAGAACCTGGAAGATTTACATTAGATGAAGATGACGAAATTGAAATTGATTTAGATATTACAATTCCTGAAGATTTAGCTCAAGGAACATACTCAGGAGATATTAGAATTTTAAATAGAGATGATGAAGAACTCGATGAAATTAGAGTTGAAATTAAAGTAACTGGTGATGTATATATCCAATCAATCACATTACCTGAGAGCATTAAACCTGATGAAATTTTAGATTTAGAAATTACTCTTGCAAATCAAGGAAACCAAGTATTTAGAGATGTAAGAATTGAAGCAGTAATTGAAGATATTGACGTAGCTCAATCAGATTTAGATCAAACAACAGATACATTCCTACTTGATGTAAATGATGAAATTACAAAAAGACTCAGATTCATTATCCCAGAAGATGCACAAGATGGTCAAAAAGCAATTGAAATTACAGTAACATATGATAACGGAAATCAAGAAATAACAGAAATCGAATCAATTAGAATTGATAGAGACCCATATTTCATAAACGTACAATCATACTCAGTATCTCCTAATGTAATTAAATGTGACTCAAGTATTTATGCAAGTATTAGAGTTGAAAATTTAGGACAATACGATGATGAAGTTGCAATTACAAGTGAGATTGTAGGAACTGGAATTCAATCAACTACAAATGAAATTGATTTAAACACAGACGATGATTATTCATTTAGAAATGTACTTGATGTATCTAATCTAGAAGCTGGAACATATGAAGTTGTTCATACAATTAGATCAAAAGATCAAAAAGAAGTAAGTAATACAATTAGAGTACAAGATTGTGCTTCTCAAGGTAACACTGGAATTGAATTTGAAGACTTAAATACAACTGGAGTTTCTGATAATGAAACAAGCGACTCAACTATTGAATTATTTGGAGAAGAATTTGAAAATACTACAGTATATCTAGGTGCAGGATTAGTATTTATTATCTTACTAATTATCGTGAGTTTATTTATGTTATAAATAAACTAAAAAACATTTTTTCTTAATATACATTATATTAATAATGGTAAAAAATTAGAATATTACATTAATTTCTCAAAGTTTTCAATAATTTGCTTTGAATTTTTATCTCCTATATCAATTTCTGGATGGAATTGAAGACCATAGATTGGTTTTTGAGGATGTCTTGCAATTTCAATACCTTTTTGTGAAGAAGCTAAAATATCCATTGATTTAAGCCCTGAGAAGTACCATTTATGTGCTTCAGCAGCTACAAAGATAGAATCCACATTATGCATTAAAACATCTTCACCATTTTTTACTTTAATTTGTCTAATTCCCGAACCAAAACCAACTGCTTTCTCTAAAATCTCATCAAAAGTAAATCCAATAATTTCAAAACCCAAACTAATACCCAAAATTGGTTTATTAGATTGTTCAACTAATGTAATTACTTCTTTAAACTTATCCTCATGTTCTAAAAGAGAATACTTTGAACCTCCTGAGAGAACAAACTTATCATAGTGTTTATAATGTTTTGAAAACGAAAAGTCATCTAAATCAATAACTTCAACTACACTATGTTCAAATAAAGCTTTAATATCATCTATTCTTTTAGTGTAATTATTTATTATACAAATTTTTTTACTCATTTCTAATTATAGTACTTCTAAGTATATAAATATAATGATTGAAGTAAAATATAATGAAATTACAAAATTAATTTTTTGCTTGAGAAATATGTAATGCCTTCGGATTTCCTAAGAAATCCGCAATCATTAAGTGATCCTTCCCGGATTTGAACCGGGGATCTTCGGCTTGTAAGGCCAACGTCATAACCAACTAGACCAAAGGATCAACCTTGGATAGTATAAATAAACTATGATCCCTTTATAAACTTTCTTATCTGGTGACAACCCAAGAACTAATAAAAAATAATTACAAAATACCCAAATCAAAACTCTTCTGAGTTTTGATATTAGTTCAACTTCTTATACATATTCTTACGAGGTTCAAATATTACACCCTCTTGTTTTAATTTCTCTAAGGTCTTATCAACTTCAGATTTCTTAACATTTAATTTCTCTGCAGCTTCAATAATTGCGTCATAGGTAATCTCCGGAGATTCTCTCTCTAAATTATCAATAATAATTTGAACTTGTCTAAATACATTTCTAGTTGATGATGTAACTCCAGTTGTAAGCCTATCAATATCCATCTCTCCAGTTTTTGGATCAATTCCAATTTTTTGTAGACAATATAGCAGTAAATCAATTGCAAGTTCTGCATGTCTTTGAGTTACTTTTTTAGATAATTCTACTTTTGCATATGCTTCACCTAAACGAACAATCGCCTCTAATTGACGAGCAGTAATAGGCACTGACTTAATTCCATTTTCATCTTCTCCAGCTGCATTTCTAATAGAAACATAAAAATCTTTAATTTTTTTAATAGCATCTTGAGTTAATACCGGCTGCATTGCACGAGCATAAGCAATGTATTTCTGTAAAAACTCTTTAGACATCTCAGTTACTGTCTTTGACTTATCTCTGTGGGTTTGCAGTATGTGATCGGCAATCATATCATCTTTTTTCTTATCTGGCTCATCCCTTAAAATAAAAATAAGATCAAATCTTGAAATTAAAGCAGGTGGAAAATTAATTTGCTTACCAATATCTCCAAAAGGGTCAAAACGCCCAAGTTTAGGGTTTGCTGCACCTAAAACAGTAGTTTCACACCTAAGTGTTGCACGAATATTAGCTTTAGCAATAGATACAGTTTGTTGTTCTAGTGCCTCGTGCATTGAAGAAGTATCTTCATCACTCATTTTATCCATCTCATCAATTGCAAGAAGACCACCAGATGCTAAAACCATAGCTCCTGCCTCAAGCGCCCAACCCTTTGTAAGTTCATCTTTAATAACTGAAGCTACAAGTCCTGCCCCTGTTGCTGATTTACCTGATACAAAAGAAGACTTTGGAGCAATTCTCGTTGCTGCTTTTAACATCTGTGATTTTGCAGCACCCGGATCTCCAATAAGTAAAATGTGAATATCTCCTCTAGTTTTTACTCCATCTCCTTTAACTCCTCCTGATCCTTTAAATTGTTGCAATAAAATTGCTTCTTTAATCCTATCATATCCATAAATTGATGGTGCTGTATTTGATACTAGTTTTTTTAAGATTCCTTCTTCCTTTGCAAGGCGTTTAATCTCATCTTGCTCTTCTTTTGTAATTACAATTTCTGAGAATTCTTCTTCAGATAACTGAATAGAATTTCCTTCAACAATTAAATCATAATTAATACTCTCAGCACCAGTTCTAGTTGGAATTGGAACTTCTTTTACAAGACCCATAACTAAAACTCTCGAACCTGGGTTTGTTTTTGAATCTTTAAATGGAGAAACCAAATCTCCTTGAAGTAGTACATTAATTCTTTTTGGTTGGTCTGCTGATGAATCTAGTTGCTCAGCAATTTCCTCTAAAATTAAAATTTGTGAGTCTACTAAATTTTTATTAATTAATTCAACTCCTGATTTACATTTTGGACATACCTTGAGTGTTTTTGCCTTATCTTCAATTTGAGGAACTTTAATACTCTCCTCAGCATAAGTACATGAAGGATTTGTACATAAATATTCTAAGTGAGTTAAACGAGGCCTAACATCTGTTTTACGTCTCACCAAACCTTCTAAAAATACTAATTTACCTAATTGCTCCGATCTAATGTCTCTAATTAATACTCTCTCAGTCTCAGGCAAATTTAAAAATCTAATTTTAATATGAGATTTTGAATCTTCATCTTGAAATTGTTTTAGAGTCTCCTCCATAATTGAAATAGTATCTTCTGGGTGTGCTAAAAGATAATCTCCTAATTCAAAATCATATTCTGATAAATCATAAAAAGAAACTTCTAGATATGTTTTCCCTTCGTGCAGAGTTTTTTTAATCTCATCTTTCATATATTCTTCATAGAAAGCAT
>JAYYJK010000150.1:0-4530 GCA_036146255.1 Nanobdellota archaeon | reverse complement strand
TAGGAAATCCTCAATTAAGTTCAGATCTAGAAGAGAAATTCTCAGATACTTCTTGGATGCATTATCCTCTTTCTTCTCAAACATACTGTTCTTGGATTTCTACACTTTTAGAAAAAGAAGAATTAGTAAATATTTTTTTAGAATATGAAACCTTTGGAATCACCCATAGAAAAGATTCTGGAATCTTTGATTTTTTTGAACATTTTATATCTCATTCTCTTGCTAACTCTTTAGAATTTTCAACTCCTTCTCTTATTACAAATCATCTTGAAGCAAAAAAAACAATAGATATTCCCTCAACAATATCTTGGACTAATACATTTGAAGACGCATTTTCATGGATGGGAAATCCTATGCAAAAACAATCTAGTGCTGAGTTATATGAACTAGGTTCTATGGTATCAGAAATTGATGATCCAATGCTAAGTGAACATTTTAGAATTCTTACAAATTCAAATTATTTTTACAAAATGTGTACACATCTAGAAACAAAACAATATTTTCATGGAAAATTTTCTCATCATGAAACTCCCTATGATTCCTATATTCATTTCATGAATATTTTAAGAGATTTAACATTACGGGTTAAACAAAAATATGAAGAAAAAATAGTATCAAAAGGAGTTGATACTTCATCTTCAACATCATCTCTTGAAGAGCTTAGAACTCTTGCTATGAGATAAAAAGTGAAAAAAATCCATTATAATTATTTAAGACCTCCTCATTATTACTCTCATTTATTAACATTTATTTCTATTCTTGCTGTATTTATGTCAATAGGTTTTGCAATAAGAAATGGTGAATTTAATCTCTTGGTAATTATAGTAAAAACAATTATTTTTATTTTATTATTTCTCTCCCTTGCAGCAGCAATTGAGTTTTTTGAAAAAGGAGAATATATTAGTCCTCTAGTCCTCTATGACATTTTGGGATTTACAAATGAATTTTTACACACTGCTCAACAAAACAATGATATTAGTCATTTTTTTCATAAATATGATGCAAAATCTAAAAAAAACTTTAAAGATAACTTTTCAAAAAGACAATATTATTTCATCTCAACAATTAAACGAAGTGGCGATATTTATACTGTAAGTCTAATTAATGAAAAAAAATTATTCCAATATTTTTTCATAAAATTTTTCATAAAAGATGCAATACATACATTGGATCTACAAGTATTTAATCATAATTATAAAATTGTAAGATTTAAATAATTTTTTTCACAAATCCTAAATAAAGCAAAAATATTTCTTTTTTGATAAAAATATTTATAAATAATAAGATACTAAACTATGTATGAAAAAAGAAACAATTCAATTACATGTAGCAGAGACTCTTCATCAAGATATTGGAAGAGGTATTGTAAGAATTGATAAAAATCACTTACAACAATTAGGTTTATCACAAGGAGACTATGTACTTTTGAAAGGTAAACATGAAACATTAGCACAAGTTCAAGAAAGTGCGCCTGAAGATAGAGGTCTTGATCTCATTAGAATGGATTCAACACTAAGAAATAATGCGGGAGTTTCTCTAGGTGACAAAATAGATGTTCTCAAAGTAATAGTAGTTGAAGCAAAAACAATTACAATTGCACCAACTGAAGAAATTAAATTTAGTGGAGATCCAACCCAAATATTCCATCAAAAATTAATTGGTAAAGCTCTAACCCAGGGAAATGTTCAAATGTTTAATATCATGGGAACTACACTTCATTATGTTGTTACAAAGACAAATCCAAAAAAATATGTTCGAGTTACTCAAAACACTCAAATAAAAGTTGTAGACAAAGTAACAAAACCTCAAGATATTAAAGTATCCTCAATTACTTATGAAGATATTGGAGGATTAAAAGAAGAAGTAGCAGCAATTAGAGAAATGGTAGAAATTCCAATGAAACACCCTGAAGTGTTTGAGAGAATTGGAATTTCACCACCTAAAGGAGTTCTTCTCTATGGACCTCCAGGAACTGGAAAAACTCTTTTAGCAAAAGCACTTGCAAATGAATTAGATGCACATTTTAAAGTTGTAAATGGTCCTGAAATTGTCTCAAAATATTATGGTGAATCAGAAAAACAACTCAGAGAAATTTTTGAGGAAGCAGAAAAAAATGCACCAGCAATTATCTTTTTAGATGAATTAGATTCAATAGCACCAAATCGTGATGAAGTATCAGGTGAGGCTGAAAGAAGAGTAGTAGCTCAACTTTTAACACTCATGGATGGACTTAAAGGAAGAGGAAATGTAGTAGTAATTGGAGCAACAAATAGGCCAAATTCAATTGATCCAGCACTTAGACGTCCAGGTAGATTTGATAGAGAAATTGCAATTAATCCTCCATCAAAAGAAGGTAGAAGAGAAATTTTAGATGTTCATACAAGAGGAATGCCTTTAGTGACTCAAGACTCTCAGTCCTCTGTCTCCAAGGCGCAAGGACAAGTTGTCGATCTTGATAAACTCGCAGAGGTTACGCATGGTTTCACAGGAGCAGATTTAGAAGTTTTAACAAAAGAAGCTGCAATGAAAGCTCTAAAAAAATGGATTCCAGATTTAGTAAAATTTGAAGGTACTATTCCAGCAGAATCTCTAGAACATATTAAAATTACCAACGCTCACTTTCAAGATGCTCTTCATAAAGTTGAACCATCAGCCATGAGAGAAGTTTTAATTAAAAAACCAAATGTGAAATTTGAAGATATCGGAGGATTAGAAGAAGCAAAAAGAAGTTTAGAAGAAATGGTTGAGATGCCTCTCAAAGACCCAGGAGTTTTTAAAGAAGCAGGGATTTTAGCACCAAAAGGGATTTTACTTACAGGACCTCCTGGAACTGGTAAAACACTTTTAGCAAAAGCAATAGCAACGCAAAGTGATGCAAATTTTATATCTGTTAAGGGTCCAGAACTCGTATCAAAATGGGTTGGAGAATCAGAAAAAGCAGTAAGAGAGATTTTCAAAAAAGCAAAACAAGTAGCACCTACAGTAATCTTTTTTGATGAATTTGATTCAATTGCATCAATGAGGGGAGGTGAATCTTCAGGGGTTAACGATAAAATTGTTAACCAGCTCTTGACAGAATTGGACGGAGTAGAAGAACTCACAGGAGTATCAATTATTGCTGCAACTAATAGGGAAGATTTAATTGATGATGCTCTTAAAAGACCAGGAAGATTGGATTCAATTGTAGAAATTGGCCTTCCAGATGAAAAAACAAGAGAAGCAATTTTCAAAATACATCTCAAAAAAATGCCAGTTCAAGATATTGACCTTAAAAAACTTTCAAAACAAACAGAACAATTTTCAGGAGCAATGATTCAAGGTATCTGTCAACAAGTAGGTCTCAAAGCAATAAGAGCTAGAAAAGATAAATCAAAACCTCTCAACATTACACAAAAGCTCTTTGAAGAAGAAATTCAAATTATTAAAAATAAGAGGAAATAGTTTCAAAAAAGAAACTTTTCTTTAAATACTTTAAAATAGAACTATTATTATCATGAAAAAAACAATCATTATTGAATACACGCCTAGAAATCAAAGGTCTAGAACAAAAAGAATATTGGAAACATTAAAATCTCATATATCAAATAATGAGATTGAGACAATTGATTTATCACAAAATCTACCTCCTCTCTTTGACAATCATTCCCTTGGAGCATATTACAAAAGAAATTATGGTGGAGAGACACTTTCATCTCAGGAAGAAGAATCAATGCAAAAATTTGATTATTATGTTGAAAAAATTCTTCAAGCAGATACAATTATTATAGCTTATCCTATGTTTAATTTTTCTATGCCTGCAGCAGTTAAAGCATTTTTTGATGGGATGTTACAAAAAGGAAAAACCTGGGATATAAATGAATCAGGTTACATTGGTCTCTTAAATGATAAAAGAATGGTTTTAGTAACTTCTTCAGGTGGAGATTATTCACAAGGAACTCCTATGGAAAGTATGGATTTAAGTACTCCTATGATAAAACAATATGCTTCATTTGTGGGAATTAAGTATTTACATATTATTGCTGCTCAAGGGCTAGCTAATTCTGAGAAAGAAGAAGAGATCATTGCAAAAACAGAAAATACTGCTGCAGAAATTGCAAGTATTATTTCAAATTAAATGAGATAATACTTCTCCATTTTTTAGTTACAATAAATCCCTAAATACTAGTAATTTTAGTATTTTGATATGAATTTAAATCAATTAGTAAAAAATCTTCATGAAGGTTCTACAACTTCAGGATTAAAAGAAGATAGAAATATTTTATGGCTCAACGAAGTAGCATTTGGCGATGCACAATTAGTTGGAGAAAAAGCAGCTGCTTTAGGGGAAGTAATTTCCAATCTCTCAAAACACTCAATTTCTGTACCTGATGGTTTTTCAATTACATCTCATGCATTTTCTTATTTTTTAGATCAAACAGGACTTAGAGAAAAAATAAAAACTATTTTAATTGATGTAGATAAAAATACAAAACTCTCCACATTAGAGAAAAAATCAAAATTATTAAGGGCAAGTATTGTAGATGTAGAATT
>JAYYJK010000149.1:0-5106 GCA_036146255.1 Nanobdellota archaeon | reverse complement strand
GTTTCATTTAGTATTCTTTTTAAGAATATCTTTTTATCTAATGTCTAGTAATAACTAATATATATAAATTTTTCAAAGAATTTCAAGTTATGGCTTTAGTTGAGGAAAATAAACACAATCCAACAATCACTAAATTTAGACGAAGTAATTCTAAAAATCACTTTATTGTAAAGTACAAAAATGAGGAGGAGAGAAATGCTTACTCAGAAATTATTTTAAGACTTGCAAAAAATTATGAATTAGATGATTTTCACATTGAGGAAGCTCATGCATATCAAGAATCTCGTGTTTTATATAATTTTCATACTGTTTTAAATGAGGGTGAATTTTCCTATGGAAAACTTGAGAGTGGTTTTTTGAGATATTTTGATGGTTAGTTTAGTAGTTCTCTAGTGTCCATTTTATTATTTATTTTAACTTAATAGAATTATTCATTCCAAATATCTTTAATGTTTACAACAGCTTTTGTATGCCGAGTAATATCATCTTGTCCGATTCTTGGACATGCAGTATTTACCCAACATTGAATGTCTGGGAAGTTTTCCATTTCTGTTTCTAAAAAGTTATCTCCAATGAAGTAATAGAACTTTTTTTTAGGATAGTGTTCTTTTAATTTAAGTGCTGCTTGTTTGTATTCCTGACCCCATTTTGTTGTCACAAATACCCCAATTTTATCACTCATATGAAATTTGGCCATTACTGCTTTTCTTTTTTTAAGATATTTTGAAATGTGGTTTTCATCAATTACTTCAGTGATTTGTTGTACAACATTCATTAAAACAACAGGTTTTATTTTTTCTTCATATTCTTGTGCAAGCAATAATGCATTTGGGTGAAAATACCCATCACCAATATATACAAAACCATCAATTTCATCTAGATCTAATTTTAATGAATCTTTGTATGAATCACATCCAAGCATTTGGCCTTCAATTGAAGTTCTAAATGGTTGAGATGTTTCAGATGTAAAACCTTCTTTTTTAAGTAACTCTTGAACTTCTTCTAAGTTGGGCCTAAATTGTACGGAGGAGAATACTCCAAGGTTAAGTGTTTCTTCATCTTTTTTTGGAAATGTTTTGTGAAGTGTTTCTAGAAATGTTTCTGGTACTTCAAAGTCAATTCCAAAATGTGCTTTTAAAAATAAAAGTCTCATGTTTTTTTTCCCTTTTTCTTGTTGTTTATCAGTTTTTATTTCTTCCATTTTTATTTTAATTATTGTTTTGCCTCAGTCCCAAATAGGCCGTAGTTCCATAACTTTTATTTACCACATCCCCTTTTTTTTTACATAAACTGAATGTCCCCATTGAACACAGAGATCAAAGTCTAATTCTTTTAAGTGTAGAGGCACATCACATGCACCAAAACAAGGTCCAAAATAAGTAAAGAACTGTGCAGAAGTATTTTTTTCAAGTTCATCTACTATTTCGTGAAAATAATATTTTAGTCCATCAGGAAATTGAAGTAATACTAATTTATTTTCATGTTTATTTATTTGTTCAATTAATTTAGGAAGTTCTAAATCATAATATGTTGAATATGATTTTCCTAAAGGTGTTTCTTGTGTTTCCATAAAAGAGTCAATACTTTTTAGTTTAAAAGAATATTGTAGGTGATACAAAAGATTTATATTTTAAATATGATCAAGAAAAATATTATCTGGCTATTTGACTTAATTTAAATTAAGTTTTGGTGGTTGTGAGCTTTTTTCAGTTCCTTGAGAATCCATGTTTGGAATTGGAGGCTTGTTGAGAGTTACTCTTGAAGGTTCTAAATATGATAACAACACTCTTAAATTTTTCATAAAAGTCTCAATATCTTCTAATTTTATAGTAATTTTTGCTATTTCATTTTCGAAGATTTCACTACTTTGGATAGGCTCTTCTTTGAATAAATCATCTTCTTTTTCTTCATTGTTATGGTCGATGAGCTCAGTCATAGTAGATACTAATCCTTGAAGTGTTTCAATCATATCTTCCAGTCTAATGTCAAGGTTTTGTGTTTTTTGTAAAACATTATCTAATGTTGATTTATTAATTTCTTTAATTTCGCGCAATTCATTAAAGAGCTCTTTTTTTTCTTCTTCGTGTTTTTGTTCTAGCATTTCTTTTATGTCTATGAGGAATTGTTTTTGAAATTCATTTTTATCAGTAGTTGTGAGTTGTTTTTCATTTTTAAGTTGTTCTTTGAGTTTTTTATTTTCTTCTCTGAGTTCAAGAAGAGTTTGCTTAGAAATTAACTCATATTGTTCTTCCATAGTTTAGATATATTTTTTAGTATTTTAATCGTTTGTTACTCCTAAAAAATTGGCAAGATATCAAATAAAGAAGAATTATTTGTATTTATTATGGATTTATTGGAACTTTTTATTTTTCTTGTCGGAGTTTCCGGAGTTATTGTTATTGCTCTTAATTTTTATTTGGAAGCTACAAATCGTTTGGGAAAGGAACATACTGTTTTTGCATGGTTAAACCTTTATGGATCTACTGCTTTGTTGATTTATTCTTTTTATAACAAGGTTTGGCTTTTTGTTATTTTAAATGGTTTTTTAGTTGTTGTTGGTCTTTGGGGGCTTGAAGTTGTCTATAAACAAAAAAACAATAAGAAAACTCATTAATTTGTTTCAATATTGTTGTAATTATTTTTAATTATTAGTAATTTTTATAAAGTATTGAGATTTGATACTTTTATGTCATTTTACAAAAATTTGTTAATGAATCTACCAGAAGTAAGTAGTCCTGCTAAAAAAGGAACACTTAAAGATAGATTACTTTGGACATTTGGAATGCTTGTATTATTTTTATTTCTAGCTTCAATCCCACTGTATGGAGTTTCTGGAGAACAAGCAGATTATTTTAAGACCTTAGAACTTCTTTTAGGGGCAAAAATTGGAACATTATTGACATTAGGTATTGGTCCTATTGTTACATCATCCATTGTTTTACAACTTCTTAAAGGAGCAGGAATTTTAAATTTCGATATGCAATCAGAAGAAGGGAAGTTTCTTTATAGTGGAACTCAAAAACTTTTAACATTTATCTTTGTTATTGTTCAATCAATTGTATACGTAATGTTTGGAGCAGTTGCTAATGACCCAAGTATTGCAAATTCCTTTACTTTTGTAGTAGTTCAGTTAGCTTTAGGAGGTTTCCTAGTAGTTTATATGGATGAAGTTGTTAAAAAATGGGGATTTGGTTCTGGAGTTTCCTTGTTTATTGCAGCAGGAATTGGAGGAGCAGTATTTGTTCAATTATTCTCACCATTTAATGCAGTAGGAGATATTTCAATTATGGATGCTGATAGTCCTCCAGTTGGAAAGGTTTGGCAGTTTTTTATCTATATTGTTGCAGGAAATTTTGCAGCACTTGGAACTGATGTATTAGCTCCAATTTTAGTTACTGTTGGTTTATTATTTTTAATTGTCTTTTTTCAGGCAGTTAATGTTGAAATTCCTCTTTCTTTTGGAAGAGTTAAAGGACAAGGATTTAGATGGCCATTAAATTTCTTCTATGCAGGAGTTATGCCGGTTATTTTAATTTCAGCTCTTTCAGCGAATTTCCAATTATGGGCAAGGTTATTACAAAGTGCAGCAGAAAAGGCAGATGCTTCAGCTTTCACAAAATTCATATCTGAAAATATCTTAGGACAATATCAAGGAGACGTTGCAGTTTCAGGTTTGGTTCATTGGATTTCGCCAGTGAGAATTTTTGAAAACTTAGGTTCATTTTTCACAGCAGATGTGCTTTTAAACATTTTAACATATACATTGTTTTTAGTAATTGGTACAACATTATTTGCTTACTTTTGGGTTCAAACTGCAGGAATGGATTCAAGATCTCAGGCTCAAAGCATTTTAAGATCAGGACTTCAAATTCCTGGATTTAGAAAAGATGCAAGAATTATTGAGAGAGTATTAGATAGATATATTGTGCCTTTAACTCTTATGGGAGGTATTGGAATTGGGCTTTTAACTTCCTTTGCTGATTTATTTTCAGCTTTAACTTCAGGGACAGGTATTTTATTACTTGTAATGATTATTTACCAATTTTACCAACAACTCGCAAGAGAATCAATGGAAGATTTCTCACTTCTGAGAAAACTTATGAGAAAATAATCTCATAATTTTAATTATTTTATTTTTATTTCTTTTTGTTACTTTTAAGTAATGTTTATAAATTTTATATTCTCTTCTATGGTATGGCAACAGTAAGTGGAATTATAAAAGGAGATAAGTTAGATCGAACTTATGGGAGTAGACATATCTCAAGAACTCAATATCAACTTCAAAAAGAAAGAAAAGAAAAAGATAGACTCTCTAGAAGAAGAGAATTAACAGATTTATGTAAAGAGAAAATAGCAACACTGAAATCACTTCAACATCAATTTCATATAGATACTGGTCTTCAATTTAATGAATATAGGACCTTATGGGATGAAAGTAATCTTCGTGAAAGAGGTACTCTTTTAACTAATCATTATGAAGATTTTAGAACTTTATGGAAAGAAAGAGACTCTTTAACAAAAAATCCAATGGATTTTTCTTATTATTGTGGTTTAGATTAAAAATGATTACAAGAGATTTTCAACAATTAGACAGGTTAACATTAGGTGGAGATTCACCAGGGATTCCCAGAGATAGTCTTTCTGAGAGTTATTATCGAAAAAAGGGGTGTCGAAGAAACCCAAATCCTAGATCTACTGAAACTTATATAAGAAATCTCCAAGGCACATTGATTAGATTAATTGGTAGAGATGGAATTTATTCTAAAATAGATGATAAAAGGTATTCTTTATCAGAGCTTATTTTAGCAAAAGAACAAGTTGAGTCAGAACTTGAAAAAAGAATTCCAGCAAAAGAATATTTGGAAGAGAGTGGTGATAATAATTCATATTTTACAGAGAAACAACTTTTTTTAGAATCACGGCTAAAAAATTATCAAACTTCAATTAAACAGCTTTGGAATCATTTGAATAAATAATTTTCCTTAATTTTATATATTCTTTTTTCTTTACCTTATTATGAGCAAAGAAGTTTTTGATACAATTCCTGAGAATATTCAATTATTGTTAAAAGAGAGAGGCCTAAGTGATCTACGTCCGTCTCAGGAG
>JAYYJK010000148.1:0-2755 GCA_036146255.1 Nanobdellota archaeon | reverse complement strand
TAGTTGTGGGAGATTCAAGAGTAAGAGTTTGTGCAGAAAGAGACCCTCATAATTTGCCATGGGCAGAAGTAGGTGTTGATGTTGTAGCAGAATGTACGGGTATTTTCAAATCAACTGATGATGCTAGGGTCCACTTGGACAGGGGAGCGAAAAAGGTTCTTATCTCAGCACCAGGAAAAGGAGATTGTTTCTATTTAGTAAGAGGAGTTAATGATGAGGAATATAATGGAGAAGAAATTGTTTCTAATGGTTCTTGTACTACAAACTCTATGAGTGCAATTGTTGATAGAATTCATAAAAAATTTGGAATTGAGCAAGGAATGTTTTCAACAGTACATTCAGTAACAGGAGATCAGAGGATTTTAGATGCAGGACATAGTGATTTTAGAAGAGGAAGAGCAGCCCCATTTAATATTGTACCAACAACAACAGGTGCAGCAAAAGCAGTAATTAGATTAGTCCCAGAATTAGAAGGAAAACTACATGGTATTGCATACAGAGTTCCTACTATGACAGGATCAGTGACTGATTTAAATGTTGTATTAAAACAAGGAACTTCAAAAGAAGAAGTAAATGCGTTTTTAAAAGAACTCTCAAATGATGATCTTCATGGTATTGTTGAATATTCAGAAGATGAATTAGTTAGTTCAGATATTGTAGGAAATCCACACTCAGGTATTGTTGATGCTTTATCTACTGAAGTAGTTAATGGAAATATGCTTAAACTAGTTATTTGGTATGATAATGAGTGGGGATTCTCAAATAGAATGGTTGAAGTTATGGCTTACATTTGTAAGTAATTTTTTTTATTTTTTCTAGTTATTCACAGAGCCGTTGTGACTTATATTTAAAAACATTAAAAATACTAATTAAGTATGGTAAATTTTGATTTTTCAAGTATTAGTACTGGCCAAATTATTGGATTAGTTTTAGTAGTAGTTATAGTTCCTCTTGGTATTTGGAATATGAAAAGAATGCAGAGGAAAAAATTAGAAGAAGAGGATCAATTTGCATCTATGGGTTCTACAGAAATACAAGCTCCAATGGAAACAGTAGGGGAGTCAGAGTCTGGCACAGTTCCTCAGGCAGGAGGTATTGAGACTCCTGAAGCGGAGATCCCTCTTAAAACATATATTGAACAATATAAAAGTCAATATTCAAAAGAGGCTCTTAAAAGTGCATTACTTAATAATGGGTATGATCAAACATTAGTTGATACTTGTTTAGAAAAATACTTTTAATTTTTTTATTTATTTTGAATCTTTTTCCTTTATTGTGGAGTAAGCAAATTTTAATATCTTTTCTGATATCTTAGCATAATCACTAGTTTCATTAAAATATTTTTCATAGTTTAGAATTTTTAATTCTTGATATAATTTATTGAAGTCTAGAGATTTTTTTCTTAACAGATATGAATTATCATTTTTTAATATAAATATAATATTTCCAATTTTAGAATCTTTTGTAAGAAATAAATATTTAGGTCGAGAAATAAAAATTTCTTTAATGTCTTCTTTTAAAATTTTTATGGGCTTTTTTCTCATGACTTCTTTTGGAATAATAATGTTATTTTCATCTATTTCTAAAAATATATTTTTATAGAATTTTAATTTCTTGTATGATAGTATTACGAAGAATGAATATATTAGTACTCTAAGAATTATCCAATATAATGGATCTTGAATTGTGAAAATCTCTCTGGAGTACATAATACTTTCAAAAACAAGTGGAATTAAAATAAGTAATGCGGGTATTGCTACAGAGTTTGGGTTGTTGTGTGGACATCTAGCAAGAGAAATTCTTTGTACTTTGATTTTTTTCATATTTATAATACCTATGGGCTATAATCTTTAAGAATTTTTGTATTGTGTATTAAATAATGTAAAAATATTTACAGATTCCAAAGTAAGCAGAAATTTAGATTTTTTTGAACTTTAGAACTAAATTCCAAAATTTCTTTTTTGATTGGAGTACCAGTTTAAGATTTCTTTGAAATCATCATCATTTAATTCGGGCCATAATTTTTTAGTTAAGTAAATTTCAGAGTATTTTGAATCAAAAAGTAAGTATCCTGAGAGCCTAGGTGCATCTCCTGGCCTAACGATTATCTCAGGAGCTTTTACATTGTTAAAAAAAGAATATTTCTTAATGAGTCCAGGTGTGATTTCATCTATTGTATGCCCTTGTTCAATAATTTTTTTTGTAGCATGAACAAGTTCTTCATGGCCATCATAATTTAGTGCAATGTGCGCAAAATACTTGGGTTTTGGAGTTTTTTGATTAATTTCATCAAATTTTTGTTTAAGATTTCCTAAAAATTCTTTTTCTTCTTTTTTGAGAAAGGATTCTTTTTTTTCAATTTCTTCATAATCTCCTCTAATTGATAAGTTGAATTTGTTCTGGGTAAGAAAAGTAATTATTTGTTCATCTCCAAAGAATTTTTTGATTAGATCTACAATAGGTTTTAACTCATTTTGAGACCTTTTTTTATAATTATCACAACTAAGAGCAAAGAAGGACATATTAGGAATATTCTCCTTTATTTGAAATTTTAATATATTTAAAAATTGTAGCATTCCAGCCTCATACCCTTCTTTTAAGGATATATTGTTTTTTTTTGAATAACGTCTGTTTCCATCCATTATCCAACCAATGTGGTTAACCATAATTAGTTATTCTTAAAAAGATTTATAAATATTGTTTTGCAATTATTATTTATGTCAAGATTATTGTGGTTTCTTATGGTTTCCACGTT
>JAYYJK010000147.1:0-2810 GCA_036146255.1 Nanobdellota archaeon | reverse complement strand
GAAAAAATACTCTCTCAAGATTCAAATACAATAATTCTTTCAGAAAAAGTTGTAAGAGGAATTATTACAGATTCTTCCCAAGCATATTTAACTTTAGAATCAAGTGATGAAATTGAAACAAAAGTTTTTCTCTACACTCTACAAGAAGAAGATTTTGATATTGGAGAAGAGATTATATTTTCTCAACAGTATCTCTATGATTTTGTTAAAAGGGAAATTTCATTGACTCAAAAATATACAACTTCAGATATGTTCTCAAAAGAAAAAACAAAAATAATTTCTTATACTTAACCTCTAAGTCTAAAAATTCTCTTTACCCATTTCTTCTTATTATCAGTAAAACTTTCTCCTCTAAATTCACTACCACTAGTTGCTATTGTAACATCTGCATAACGTCTCCTAGTACTATAATTTCATATTTTATGTTTCTTTTTTTATATAATTCAAGTGTTTTTTTGCTATTATTGAAAACACTCTGAGTATACCTACAAAAGAAAGTAATACTTTACAAAAATAAGATCAAACAAAGCTCCAACTCCAAAAGTTAATACTACAGCATCAAAAAATCAAAGTAATCTTGTAATAACATAAATGGTGAAAAGGTAACTATTGAAATAAATGATTTTTTCATAATATTATACTGCGACTCTTACGATTCTTTTAAAATTTATGAGAAAAAATCTTCCTAAATCAAATATAAAAAATTCAAAATTACAATAAAAATAATTAAGCTAATACCAAAATTATTTAACTCTTTGATTAGATTATGTTAGTATATATTTTTATAAAGAAATTTTTTAATTATTACTAATAGAAAAAATAAAACAATGTTTTGAAATTAATTTAATATCATAAAAAGCATAATTTGAAATAATCCTACAATAAATCCTATTACTGCTCCTAATAATTCAATATGTTTAAATTCGTCTCTTGCAATACCCATAATTATCACTTCTAAATTTTCTATATTGTAATTAAGTAACTTTTCCTCAACTAAACTCTCTATATCCATACCTTTCTCTAAATAAGTAATAAATTCTTTAGTTAGAGATAAAATAATATGTTCTCCTTCTTTTTCTAATATATTATTTACTAGAGGTTCAGCCATTGGTTTAATCATAACAGGCAAATTAACAACAATATGGTTATCAACTACTTTTTTCAAACCAAGAGTCAACTGATTAAGACTTTTTGGCTCTTTAATTTTTTCTTCAATATCTCGAATAGAAAATAAATAAGAGGCAACAACTTTAGCAATTTTTTTAGCTAATTTTTCTCGTCTCTTTGATAATACTCCTTGAAATGTAAATCCTAAAAACGATACTTTTTTGTAAGGTCTAAAAAGTGATTTAATTGCAATATAATTAGTAAACCATCCAATAAGAGCACTAATTATAGGAATTAAAGTTATAATTAAAATTGTGTTTATATCCATAATATGAGTAAAAAAAAGTAATTTAAATAATATTGTATTTAAGCCTTTAGATTTTCAAGTAATCCTCTAGCAATTTTAATATTTTCTAATGATTCAAGTTCTTTTATATCTTCTACCATTTTTTCAACAAAATCACCATCAATTAATTTTACAGTCATTGTCACTAAACCATTTTTAGAAACTTTAGTATTCATTTTAGTACAATTGGCATTATAATTTGAAAATATTGTTAACAAATCAACAACAAGTCCGTGTCTATCTGTAAAATTTAGATAAAGAGTTACTTCTTTTTCTCTCTCCTCAATCCACCTAAGAGGAATTTTTTTATTAATTGCAAATTTAGCATTAGGACATGAAGCATTATGAATTACTAATTTTTTATCTTTAGAATATACTCCTACAATTTGTTCACCATACTCAAAAGTACAACAACCTGCAGTTTTAACATTTTTATGAGAATCAATTCTTGCAATTTTTTTTATTAAATCTTCAGTTGATAAGGTCTCTTTTGAGAGTTTTAGTGACTTTTTTAATTTTAAATCGAGGGAGTCTCTTATTTTAAGTCTTGCTCTAGATGTTTTAACAAACTTCAACCATTTTTCATTAGGTTTTGAACTTGGGTTAGTAATAATTTCAACAATATCTCCGGATTTTAATACTGTATCAATTGTATACACTGATCCATTAATTTTACATTTATATGCACGATCACCAATCTCAGTATGAACTGCATAGGCAAAATCAAGAGCTGTTGCTTTTTCAGGTAATGTAATTACCTTATTTTTTGGTGTAAATACAAATATTTCATCTTCAAAAAAATCAAATTTTAATAATTTTAAGAATTCTTGATTATCTTCGTGTTCTTTTTCCCATTGAAGAACTTCTCTTAGCCAAGAGATTTTTTGTTCAAATTTCTTATCTTCCTTAAGATTTTTATACTTCCAATGTGCAGCAATTCCAAACTCTGCAAGTTTATTCATATCTTCAGTTCTAATTTGTAATTCAACAGGTGATTTAATAGCATCTGAATAAATTACTGTGTGAATTGATTGATACCCATTTGCTTTAGGCGTTGCAATATAATCTTTTAATCTATTAGGAAAAATTCTAAATTGTTCGTGACATCTACCTAAAATAGTATAACATTCACTCACAGTATTACAAATAATTCTAATGGCATATAAATCGTAAATATCCTCAAATTCTTTAGATTTATTTTTAATTTTTTTATAGATACTATAGAAATTCTTAGGTCTTCCTAACATGATTACTTCAGAACCTACACCGAGTTTTTCTTTTAAATCATCAACTGATTCTTTAACAATGGCTTCTCTTTCTTCTCGTTTAAGACCAACTCTTTTTTTAATTTCCTGAA
>JAYYJK010000146.1:0-5720 GCA_036146255.1 Nanobdellota archaeon | reverse complement strand
GAGACCCTGGATTTGGTTTGAAAATTTCTTTAGAAGCATCTTTTAACTCTTTATTCATCGTAGCACTAAAAAGAAGAGTTTGTCTCTCTTTTGGCATTGCTTTTAATATTTTCTTTAAATCAACTCTTAGTCCCATCTCAATAATATGATCTGCCTCATCTAAAACTAATGTTTGTACTTCATCTAAAAAAACATTTTTTTGTTCAACTAAATCAACTAATCTTCCAGGTGTTGCAACCAAAACATCAATTTTACCTTTTAGTGCCTCAATTTGTGGCTCAGATGATACTCCTCCAAAAGCAACATAAGAAGAGATGTTACAATATTTAGTATATGAAATTAAATTTTTTCCAATTTGTGCACATAGCTCCCTTGTTGGTGCTAAAATTAATGCTCTTGGATGTTGTGTTTTTGTTTCTTTTTCTGAAGTAAGCAATTTTTGCAAAATTGGCAAAGAAAATGTTGCAGTTTTACCAGTTCCTGTTTGTGCAAGCCCTACTAAATCATCACCATTTAAAATAAAAGGGATTGCTTTTTCTTGAATTTGAGTTGGAATTGAAAACTTCATATCATCGAGTCCTTTGATAATGTCTTCATTTAAATTAAAATCTCTAAAATTTTGTATCATAGAAAAAAGAAGATTGTTTTGTTTATAAAACATCAATATAATTTATTTAAAATTCATTAAGGTAAAAACAAAAGAATCTGCACTCTCTTCTAGATATTTAGATAAATTTGATGCTCCATGGGATGAATTTGTTTCCACTCGAATTAGATAAGGGTTATCTCCTTTTGCTTGTTGCAACTTTGCTACAAATTTATATGAATGAGCAGAGACTACTCTATCATCTAAATCTGCACAAGTCACTAAAAATGCAGGATACTCTTTAGTTGTATCTATGATATGATATGGTGAGTAAGAAAGTAATGTTTTAAAATCCTCTTTTTTTGTTGCAACTCCGTATTCATCACTCCATTGATAACCACAAGTAAAGTTTTGATATTTTAACATATCTAACACTCCTGCAGCTGGAAGTGATACGCTGTACAAATCAGGTCTTTGAAGTGCACAAGTAGCTGCTAAAAGACCACCATTACTACCACCTTGAATTGCAAGTGTATTTTGTGAACAATATTTATTTTCAATTAAATACTCAGCCCATGCATGAGCATCATCAAATACATTTTGTTTATTGTGTTTTTGTCCTGCTCTATGCCACTTCTCACCATATTCTCCACCACCACGAAGATTTGCAAAAACATATACTCCTCCTTGCTCTACCCATGAGAGAATCTTTGGTGAAAAAACTGGAAGAAGAGAAATATTAAAGCCACCATAACCATATAATATTGTAGGATTTTTTGAATTAAGTTCTAAACCTTTTCTCTTGATAATAAATGCAGGAACTTTTGTAGAGTCTTTTGAGGTTGCAAATTCTTGTAATACTTCATAATTCTCAAAATCAAAATTAACTTTGGCTGATGAATAGAGAACATAATCTAAAGATTTTAAATTTAGTTTGTAAATTTGCATTGGAGAGAGAAATGAAGATACTCCAAAATAGACCTCATCTTGATATTCATTGCTCATTCCTAGAAAAGTTCCTTTATTTGGCATTGAAAGAGTTTTAACTTTTTTACCATCTAATGTATAAAAAAATAATTTACATTGAACATCTTCCAAAGTCTCGACTACTATGTAGCTACCAGCTAATTTTGCACTCTCAATTGGAGTTTCTAATTCTTTTACAACAATATCAAAAGTATTATCATTTAGATTATAAGAAATAATATTTCTATTTTGTACATCTTTATTTGAGAGGATAAATAAACGTGAATCTTTAATTCCTAAATGTTGGTTTTTATTATCATATGAATTAAATAATTTTTTAAATGATAAATTTTGTAACGAAGAATCTAAAGTTGTAACTAAAAGCTCATTTCCAATACATCCTGTGGAAGTTGGAATGACTAAATATTTTTCTTCTTTGTCAACATAAGAACCAACAATTAAATTCTGTACATCTTCTTCTCTGTAAACTAAAATATCTTCTTCTTGAGATGTTCCAATTCTATGATACCAAAGCTCACCTGGGAGATCTTTTTGTAAATAATCTACTTGCTTAGTATCATTTATATATTTTGGATAAAAAAAACCATTCTTATAAAAAGAAACTCCTGAGGAAAAAACATCTGAGTCAAATTTAACTCCAATAATATGATCATTTAACTCTTTTTTTGATTCAACTTCAATTATTTTAACTTCAACCCAATCTGCCCCAGCTTTTGCAACTGAGTATGCACAATAATTATTATCTTTTGAAAAAGAATAAGACACAATAGGCGATGTTGCATCTTCGCTTAATTTATTTGGATCTAAAAAAACTTCTTCCTTCTGAGTTTGATTGTTTTTTCTATAAATTTTAGGTAAATTCTCAAGTCCTGAATTCTTCGAATAATACTTATAATCACCCACTTGTTTGTAGAGTGATTTTCTCTCAAAATTAGTAATTTCTTTCATCCTTGTTAGAAATTTTTCTTTTAAATCTGACTTTGATAGAAAATCTTCACTAAGAGAATTTTGACTCTCAATCCACTTAATTAAGTCTTCAGATTGTTCCTCCATCCAAGAAAAATTATCTTCAATTGTTTGTCCATGTAATTCATAAGAATCTTCTATTTGCTTTGAAATTGGATAATTCATAGTAAAAAAATAATTTCAATTATTATAAATATTTTTAGTACTTCTATGAAACTGAAGAGACAGTATTTTATTTCTAACTAATTTAACTGAATCAAATAAATCATAATTTTCTATCCTTTAAATGAATATAACTTATAAAGAAATTCTAACAATTATTTTTATTGAACTCTCCTAAAAAAATTTTAAAACAGTATTTTGGATATAAATCTTTTAGATCACAGCAAGAAGAGATTATTAACTCTATTTTACAAAAACAAGATACTCTAGTTCTTATGCCAACAGGAGGTGGAAAATCTCTGTGTTATCAAATACCTGCACTTTGTTTAAATGGAATAACTCTTGTAATCTCACCATTAGTTTCACTTATGAAAGATCAAGTTGATGCACTTAATGCAAATTCAATTCCAGCAGCATATCTCAATTCAACTCTATCTGCTATGCAAATTCAAGAAATTGAACATAAATTATTAGAAGGAAGTATTAAATTACTCTATATTGCACCCGAGAGATTAGCATCAAAGAGTTTCAGGAATCTAGTCTCCAAGCTACAAATATCACTCATAGCTATTGATGAAGCTCATTGCATATCTGAATGGGGACATGATTTTAGACCTGACTATAAACGTTTAAAATCTCTAAAAGGACTCACTAAAGGAGCACCTATCATTGCACTTACAGCAACAGCTACAAAAAAAGTAAGAAATGATATAATCAAACAATTAGAATTAGATGAAGTTAAAGTATTTCAATCTTCATTTAATCGAGATAATTTAGAAATAGAGGTACGTGAAAAAAAAAACTCACTTGCTCAAATACTTGCACTTCTTGAAAAAAATAAAAATGAATCTACAATAATTTACTGTCATTCAAGAGATGAAGCTAAAAGTTTATGTGATGAGCTAAATCATTATGGATTTAAATCTCTTCTCTACCATGCTGGTCTTAGCGATAAAATAAGAGAAAAAAATCAAGAATTATTTTTAGAAGATAAAGCTAAAATCGTTGTAGCAACAATTGCATTTGGAATGGGAATTGACAAATCAAATGTAAGACTTGTAATTCACAATACATTCTCAAAATCTCTTGAAAATTACTATCAGGAAATAGGAAGAGCTGGAAGGGATGGAGTAAAAAGTAAATGTATTTTATTTTACTCTCAGCGTGATGTAAAAAGACATGAATTTTTTGTTAGTAAAATGACTAATTCAAATTCTAGAAAAGAGAGTCAGATAAAACTCAGAGAAATGAATAACTTTTGTATAGCAACTACTTGTAGAAAAAAAAGTATTTTAGAGTACTTTGATGAAGAAGTAGAATTTACAAATTGTGGTTCTTGTGACATCTGCCTCAATAAAAGTCCCGAGTCTGTTAATTTGCCTCTAAAATTAGGTTCTTATGATAAAGAGTTATTTTCTGAATTAAAAAACTTGAGATCTCAATTAGCTAAAGATTTAGATACTGTCCCTACATATCTATTTAATGATAAAACACTTGAGTATATTGCTCACAAGTTACCTACAACTGAGAGCAAACTACTTGAAATTGAAGGAATTACAAAGCAAAAATTACTTGATTTTGGAGATGATATATTAATGCTTGTCCAAGAACATAACATGGCTCATGAGGTTAGTAAAAATATTGTAAAAATAAAACCTTCAGTGATGGAAGAAGATGAAAAGTTTGTAAAAAAACCTAAAGTCTACAAAAAAAAGAGATATAAAAAAGCATACAAAAAAAGGAAATATTAAGTAGTTATAAGTATAATATAATTGAATGATATGAAAATTATTTAATAGGTTTAAATGAAGGCAATTTTCTCTCAAAAGGTTTACTTGTCTTCTGATCAAATAATGAAGCTGATAAAAAATTATAACTATTAATCATATTATGAAAGATTCTAAATCCGAGATCAAAAGGCACATATGTTCCTTTTTGATTATTTGTATTCTGATATGAACATACAATTGATGGTTGATTTAAATAATTTTTACTACTCAAAAAATCACCTCTAAAGTTTGTGAATGGAGATACATGATGTGTATATGAATTTCTAATATTTGAAAATTCATATAAATAAGCTCTCTTATGATAATCTGACCTATCTCTTTTAGTTTTAAGTGATATTGTAAGGTCAATTAATTCTCCCAAATCAGGATTTTGTTTTGAAATTTCCTTTGTAATAAAAGCTTTTTTGTTGCTCATATTTGAAGAAAAATCTATATTATGAAAGTGACCTATCAGGCAATGCATTGCTTCAAAAAAAGTATATCCTTCATTGAAAAAACCTTTTAATTTTTTTTCAAGATGCCTAACTTCATTATTATACTCCGGATCTATTTTATGTGGTTTTGGATGAAGAAAATAAAGAGGTTTTTCTTGTAATAATCTTAATTCATCACTGGAATAATCGACAAGAAAATCTCCTACTGTTGTAATTGAACTACTAACTATTCCATGATATATTGAAGCTTCTTCTCCAAATAGTTCTTGATAAATTCTAGAACTATAACATTGGGGAGAAATTCTTTTTTGAAGAAGAGATACAATATTTTTAGCAAGTTTTTCTCTATAATCATTAATAGTAGCAACCCTTTGCTGATGATTTAAAAAATTCATCATCAAACTCTTATTTATATCATCTTGCATTTTAAGACATTCGTTAACAGAATCAAAATCCTTTTTTTTAATTTCTTTTTCTATTCTCCTAACTTGGTCTACCATTATTGTATCAATATAAGTAAGAATATAAATGTTACTACTATGACTCGTCCGTGATGCCAGACATTCTAGCTTTACTTCCATTCTTGTACATTATCACCACGTGAGAATGTTTGAACACACATCACTTTTAGAATATTTATACTATAATTACAACTATTGTTTTTTTTGTTTAGAAATATTGTTGTCGATGCGCCGTGAGCATCGACTACTATGACCCGTCCGTGATTTGAACACGGGACCACTCGATTATCAGTCGAGCATTCTAACCGGACTGAACTAACGGGTCGTTATATAT
>JAYYJK010000145.1:0-3162 GCA_036146255.1 Nanobdellota archaeon | reverse complement strand
TATGTCAACAATCAAACAACATCAAGAAATGGGATATGATAGATCAGCTGGAATGTTTTCACCTGATGGATTAATTCTACAAGTAGAATATGCTGAAAAAGCAGTTAATTTAGGTTCTACTGTGATGGGAATTACAACAAAAGAAGGAGTAGTTCTTATTGGAGATAGAAAAATTAGATCTAAACTTCTTGTTAAAGATTCTTTTAAGAAAGTCTTTGAAATTGATGAACACATTGGAGTAACTGGTGCAGGTGCTATGAGCGATGGGAGAAGATTAATTGAAGAAGCTCAAGGAATTGCTCAAAAACATAAAGTATCTTATCAAAATCCAATTGATACATTATCACTGGTAAAAGATGTTGCAAATATTCAACAATACTACTCACAAGCAGGAGGACTTAGGCCATTTGGTGTTTCATTTTTAATTGGGGGATTTGAAAATAATGAAGGACATCTCTACCAAACAACACCCTCAGGCATGTATATGAAATTTAGAGCCTTTGCAATTGGAGCTCAATCTCTAAAAGCTAATGAAAAACTAGAAGAGTCATATAAAGAAGGTATGAAAACAGAAGAAGCAATTAAATTTGGACTTAAGATTTTTAAAGAAGTTTTAGGAGAAGATTACAGTTCTGAGAGATTTGATATTGCAACAATTACTGAATCTGGTTTTGAGAGACTTGATGAATCAAGAATTAAAAAACTAGGTTAAATCTTATTTTTAAATAAACTTTTTTCCCGATATATTTATTAATTACTTCTGAGTTGTTAAATTATAATGAGTAAAATTCCTAATGAACAAAAAAGAATTATATTTTTACAATCATCACTATTTTGTTCAGAATCCCTAGGGAAACTTGATAGAAAAACTTTCGATGAATTACAAGAGAAATTAGCAGAATTGGATATAGACTATAGAAGTAAAAACACAGGAATTGTTTATGAAGATACATTAAATCCTACCGTTTTAAGCAGAAATATTTCTAAAATTATTAATAAATCAAGATCAGTACCTATTAAAAAACCAGATCTAGAAAGAAAGTTAGAAATATTAAAACCCCTTGAGCAAGTTTTCGTAGTAGTAGATAATTTTTCTAAAGGATATACAATACCTAGAGAATATGAATGTAATCATATAGATTTTCAAAAATTATACCTTCAATATCAACAAGAAAGAATAAATTCTCCAGTTATTTTAAGTAAAAATGGATTTGTTGAGTTACATGAAAATAATTTTTTTGAATTACTTCCTATTTTTTATAATCCTGAAGTTGAACTAGTGATTTCTAATGAAAACAATAAAAAAATTCCTCTTCATTTAAGAAAAGAGATTAGTACATATTAACTATTTTTAATTTTTTTATTAACAATATTATCTCAATAATTAACTTTCATTGTTCACTAATTCTTTCATACTACAAGTATTACATACAATTCTTTGACTTGGCTCACCACATTTTGTACAGTAGTTAATAGAATCTGAACCATCTTCTATGTATTTTTCTTTAAGTGAGTCTTGAATTTCTAAAAAGAAATTAATAATTGAATTTTTAACACCTTTATGTTCATCTTCTAATTTGTTTACAATCTCTGATAATTCATCTCTAAATGAACCTCTAGAGTATGGACACTCATCATATCCAACGTCAAATCCCTTTAAAATAGTATATAACCTTACCTCTTTTTCTGTACATAAATATAGAGGTTTAACTCTTGGCACAAATAATTCATTTTCAACTACTCCATTAAATGGACCCAATCTAGCTAAAATTTTAAAATTGTTTTTGAAAATATTTAGTAGGATATTTTGAGATTCATCATCAATATTGTGACCTGTCACCACTTTTGTAGCTTCTAATTTTCTTGCACCAACATTGAGTGCATTTCTTCTAAAGGTCCCACATATATTACAGGGAGAAATATTTTTTCCTTTTTCTTTGAGAAGATTAACTGAGGAATCTAGAGTTTTTCCATAATTATTTTTATATGATTCAATATGAAGCTCAACCCCCAAACTTTTAGTAAATTGTTCTGCAAATTTTATTGTAGCTGGCCTATAGCCATCAATTCCTTCATCAATTAAAAGTGCCTTAATATTGTGTTGTAAGTTTTTTTTTGAGAGAAATTTGTGAGTTAAATAAAGAGCAGTAATTGAATCTTTTCCACCACTTAGAGCAATTACTAGTTTGTCATTGAGTTCAAATAGATTAAACTTCCTAATTGTTTTGAATACTTTTTGTTCAAAGTAAATAACAAAATCTGAAGCTGTTAATTTTTTTCCATTTTGAAGCTGATAAACATATACGGGTTCTTCTGACATCTAATATTGATAATTTAATTTGATTTATAAAATATTATCTTATTTATCTTTCATTTAAGTACTCAACATCTCTATCGTTGATATCTCTTACTTCTTTTTCTAAATCTTCTATATTTTCTTCTTGGCTATCTCCATCTATTCCAAATTCTCTTTTAAGATATCTTTTTTTCTCTTTTTCTTCTATCTCTTCATCAGATAGATCTTTTTGAAGTTCTTTTTGTTTTGATCGTATTATTTCCTTAATTTGATAAATATCTCTTTCCCTTACTGGAGAATATTCTAATGCTTTTTCCTCTCCTTCTTCATTTTCATATACAATTTGAAGTTCTTTTTTTTCTAAATTCATCTCCAATATCGCATTATAATCAAGATAAATATATTGCTGATTAATTAATGATTGATTGTTAAAAAGGCCGATACTCTCATCATAGAGAATTATTTTTTTAAGAGGAACAAATACATTAAATACATTAAATCTAATTAGAATAAAAGTAAAAAATGTAATGGGCAACATTACTATATGTAATATCTCTGGTAGATATAATTCCATGTATTTCTCATCAAGAAGATAAAATAATAGTATATATAATATACACAATATAAATACACCATTGATAAATAATTGTTTTTGTGTATTTTTTATTTCAAGAGATGTCAGTTCTTTTCCTTGAATTATATCTCGCATAACAGTGATTGTCTAAAAAAATAATTTAAGTACTTGTTTTAACTTTAAAGTTTTAGTTTAGAAAAAATATAAAATCTTACTTGTTAGATTTTATGTCATATGCTCAATAATTTTTAATTATTGGCACACATGTGAAAAGTTACTTATAACTTTTAAT
>JAYYJK010000144.1:0-2908 GCA_036146255.1 Nanobdellota archaeon | reverse complement strand
TACAAAGGTATAGAAAATAAAATAACATACTTAAAACCAATTTTTGAAATAAGCTTAACACTAAGTGGAGCAAATAATAAATATGTTAATGAAGTTCCTGCTAAAAATAATAAAATCAAAGAAAAATTTACTCCAAGAGAATAAAGATATACTGGAATAAAAATTCCAATTAATGATTTAACAAACGTAAATAATGATTGAAAAAAATAAATCTTATTCATCTTTGAATGTAATATTTTATGTAAATCAAAATGATGATGATCTGAGTGCATAATAAAAATATAAAAAAAGTATTTTTAAATAAAAGCCAACATGACTCAGTAGAGTATATTATTTATTATCTTCATCTAATTTTTTCTGAGAAAATAAGGCGCTCTCAAGTAAAGCTTCACGAATACTTGAAGTTTTTTTAAGTTGTTCCACATAAGCTGATGCTTCTATTAATTCATCGTAAAATACTAAAATATTCTCTTCTGAAATTTCCCCTTCCCTAGGTTTCATAGATATAAAAAAATAGTCTTCTTCCTTATCAATAAAGAAATAAAATTCGTCCAAAAGAACATAACTTGCTTGAAATAAAATATCTTTTGTATATAACTCTGAGTTAATTTTAATAAATGCACAATTCTCTTTTATCTCAAAATTTGAATTCATACTTTACTCTATTAACAAATCTTTATAAATTTTCTTCATTAGATATACTTATGTATGCTCAAATAGAAAATGAAGATTATATTTCTAATTTTTATCGATATAAACTCTTTAATAAAAAAACAAAAACATATCTTCTCACCTCTGATTCTGGAGCATTTTGTTTTCTTAATTCTCAAGAATTTAGGCAGCTTAAAAGAGGGACAATAACTTCTCAAAAAACATATCAACTCTTAGAAAAAAAGGGAATTATTTTCTCAAAAAACAACATAAGAAAAACTCAACAACAAATAGGTATGCGTTATTCATTTCTACAAAATGGATGTTCACTCCATATTGTAATTCCAACTGCACGTTGTAATCTTGGATGTGATTATTGTTTTGCAGATCCAAGTGAAATTCATGCACCTAAAGGTGAAAATGACATGGATGAAGTAACTGCAAAAAAAACTGTAGAATTCATTTTAAACTCACCCTCCAGTGCAATAACAATAGAATTCACTGGAGGAGAACCACTTGCTAGATTTGATCTAGTAAAATTAATGGTAGAGCATGCTCAAAGACTAAATAAAAAAATTAAAAAAGATCTAAGATTCTCAATAGTAACAAATCTCTCATTGATGAACACATCGATTATGGAATTTCTCATAGAACACAATATAAATATTTGTACATCTCTTGATGGGCCAAAACAACTCCACAACAAACACAGAATAATCCATGCAAAACAAGGAAAAGAAATTGGTACATTTGATACAGTTATTCATTGGATGAAAACAATAAATCAAGAATACAAAAAAAGAAATATCAACAATAAAGTGTATGCGCTTATGACAATTACAAAAGATTCTCTGAACTATTCAAAAGAGATAATCGATACATACCTAGAATTAGAAATTGAAATGGTAGATATCAGAGCAATGATGTATGTTGGAAGAATTACTGAAGAAGATAATAAGCAATACCTCTACGAGTATAAAGATTTCATCATATTTTATCAAAAATGTCTAGACTATATTAAAGAACTTCAAAAAAAAGGAATTGAAATAGAAGATAGAATGACTAATTTATATAGAAAAAAAATACTCACTGGGAAACCACAATACCACACTGATTATGAGTCTCCTTGGGGCGCAGGTATCTCTGCACTAACATATCACTCAAACGGTCAAATTTACTGTTGTCATGAAGCCTTAGGTAACGATGATTTTTTACTTGGAAACATACATCAACAATGGTTAGAATTATTTCAAACAAAAGAGATGGCTTTTACAATTATGAGCTCAATGCTTGAGAGAAATCCTCAATGTGATCGTTGTGTATACAAACCTTATTGCTCAACATCACCTATTGAAAATATATCTTCTCAAAAAGATATTAATTTTAGGCCTTCTAAAACAATAAGGCACCACGAAACACTTTTTCATTGTGAGAGGGAATTTGATATTATATTAAAGAATGAAACTCGATAATAAAATTAATTGTAAATTTTCATATCTTGGAAATTTACAAAAAATAAGTCTACAGTATTTAGAAAAAATCCCTCTCGATGAAGCTTTAATATTTAGAGATGAAATACTTACTCAATTTCCTTACTCTTAAGAATACCTTTCAAATAAAACATATGAAATTATTTTAGAAAATTATAAGCCAAAAATTAAACTATTACATTGAAAATAATTATAAACTAACGCAGTTATTTTTTGTAGCTTTATTTCTAAGAAATAAAGTTCAAAAATTAGCTTTGCTAATTTTTGTATTCCTTATCATAGAGTTCAAATGACTTTTGAATACTCTCAATTGCTGTTGCTCTATCTTCCCAAGCTCCAACTTCAACTTCTTTTTTCTGTAAGTTCTTATAAACTTTGAAAAACTCTTGCATCTCTGCCAAAAGGTGAGGTGCAACATCAGTAATTTCTTTCATATGAGCAAATCTAGGATCTTTTACTGGAACTGCTAAAACTTTAGCATCTCCTTCACCTCCATCAATCATATCTAAAACTCCAAGTGCTCTACATTTCACAATACAACCTGGAACTAATGGTTCTTCTGATAATACTAATACATCAAGAGGATCACCGTCTTCCCAAAGTGTTTGTGGAACAAATCCATAATTTGCAGAGTAATGCATAGGAGAGTATAATACTCTATCAAACATAATTAAACCTGTATCTTTATCTACTTCATACTTTACTCTAGATCCTTTAGAGATTTCAATTACAGCTGTAAATTCTTCTGAAGATTTTCTATCAACATC
>JAYYJK010000143.1:0-3825 GCA_036146255.1 Nanobdellota archaeon | reverse complement strand
AGCCTTTAGGATTTGGATCTCTTTTTACTTCAGTTCAAATGAATTTTAATTGTGATTTAGATGGTTCACTAGTTCAAACTCAATATGTTTTACATTATGATAATTCAGGATTTGAAATAGTAAATTCTTCTATGAAATCAGGTATTGAAGAATATTTCTTACCAAATAAACAAAATTTAGTATTGCCTTCATTAGTTGATGGTTTAAGAGTTATGTTCGGTGAATCAGAACCTTATGCGCTGTGTTCATTTACACTTAGAGATTCAACATCTTACACATGTAATTCAAATCAGACTTTTTTTGAAGGATCGGGAAATTCTCTTCTATCAGAAGACTTTGAATTACTATCTTTTACACAAGGTAATTCTTCATTATGTTCTCCGTCAAGCTCATTAGTCTTAGATGGTGTATCTGATATTGAAACATCTCTTTTAATTGATGTGAGTTGTGAGGATGTATTTGGAGTTGTATCTCAAGATTTAGTGAGCTTACCTATTACGTATACTACATCTACTCTGCTCAATGTAATTCCAACAGTTTCAGGAGATTCTCTTTTACTTTCACTAGAATCTTTAGAGCTTGAAAATGGGTTTCATAGTTTACAGGTTGAACTTGATGGTGAGTTTTATGATGTTTCTTATAATGTGGTAGGGTTTTCAAATGGTATTTTTACGTATCAATTATCTGGAGTAGATATTTCTTCTTTAGAGCCTGCTTCATTGTATGTGGGTAATTTACATCTCTTAGCAAATGGTGTTTCTTTGGAATCTAGAGAATTTAGTTTTGTATACGATACTCAAGGTCCTGAATTAGATTTCACTTTACTTTCTAATGGAATTAATAATTCAATTTATTTTGAAGATTTTTCATTTAGAATTACTTCTGAGGATTTAATTTCTGATGTTGATTCTTTGGAGATTTTAGTAAATTCAGAATCTGTTTTTTATAGAGGAAGTGAGTTTGAAGAATTCATTGATGGTTCAGTTCTTGGAATTGAGAAAACTCTGAGTTCTGCAGGTTCTTTAGGTTTTGATTTACGTTATTTTGGTGGATTTGATTCAAATAGTGTAGTTTTAGAATTTGTTTCTAAAGATACTCAGGGAAACAGTGCTTCATTGTCTCAAGAAATTTATTTAGATGATAGTATTGTATTTTTATTGGATGATAGTGTAACTTCATTTGCCCACTCTAGTAATGATTATTGGTTATCTGAAATTAAATATCCAGTAATTTCATTTTTTACAAATCAGAATTTTACTCGGTGTAATGCGGCAGGGATTGGCGATTTTGATGCTATTGGTGAGGGTATTTATGAATTAGATCTAGGAAATTATGCGGGAGTTGATTATGGTGGAGTATTAGATGTATATATTAATTGTATTGGTCCTCAAAATAATTTATTGAGTTATTCTAAGAATCTTTATTTTGTTGATACTCTACCAGATTTTACTATTACATCATCAGATGGTTTTTTATTAACTGATGATATTGGTATTGTTGAATATATAATTACTTCAGTAGTTCCTTCTCATGTTGATGAGTTACAGTGTTCCTATTCATTTGGATCTCAAGAAAGTATTGTTTTATCTAATGCTAATTATGCTTCTTCCCATAGTATTTTTATTAATACTTCGGAGTTATCTTCTCAAGAGTATTCTTTATCTGTTTCATGTAGTGATATTCTAGGGAGGACTCATAATGTTGAGAAAACTGTTGAAAATGCTTTATTTGATGAGTTAGAACTTACTAATTTTGAAATAGTTTCTGGTGATTTGGCTTTTGAGTTAACTAGTGATGATGTATTGGTTCTTGATGATACTAGAGATTATGCTCTCTCTTTTAATTCAAATAAGATGGAGACGAGTTGTTCTATTTCAATTATGGAAATTTCTTTGTTTACTATTGTTTTAAACTTTTTTGAGTCCTTGTTTTCATTAAATGAACAGAGTATTTTCCCCCAAAGTCCTTATATTTTTAGAACTGAATTGCTATCTTTGGAATCTGGAGAATATGATATTAATCTTTTTTGTAGTGCAAATGACGGTCAAAGCTCAGTTGAACAAACATTTACTTTAGAGTTAACAAATACTTCAGAAAATGAATTTTCAGAATTTGAAGTAATATTTTCTTAATTTTTTTGAGAGTAGTTTATTTATTTTACCTTTTAGATAAATAATATTTTTAAAACCTTATTTCTTTTTTTTATTAATGAGGTATTTATTATTGCTTTTTATAGTGATTTTTTTTTCTTATTCTTCATTTTCAATTTCTCTTGATGTTTTTCCAAGTAACAACTCAGTACTTTCAAATCTCTCATCTACAATTCTCTCTGAGACTAGTAGTTCTTCTCCTAGTTCGACGTGGATTGATTGGAATGATTCTTTAAAAGGATATTGGGGTTTTAATACTTTAATTGGTTCTAATATTTCTGATTTATCTTCTTTTAATGATACTATTTTTGCTACAGGTGATATTGTTGTAGATTCATCTAATAGGATAAGGGGAAATTATCTTTCTTTGGATGGTTCAGGAGATTATGTTTTTGGTTTTGATGAAATTCCAGAATCAGAAGGTACTGTTTCATTTTGGTTTAGAACAGGGAGCAGTTCTTCTCAAGTAATTTATTTTTCAGGTCCTTCTACAGAAGATGGTTTTAGCTCAGGTGGTAGCCGCCCATCAATTACTTTAGGTGTGACAAGTAATTATCTTCGAGGATCAGTTGAGAGATCTAGTGATGCCGATTTAGTTACTTTTTATAATGATACTTTAAATTCTAGTTCGTGGTTTCATATTGTTCATACTTGGAGAGGTAATTCTTTTCATAGATTATATGTTAATGGTGATTTGGCAGTAGATAATTCTTTGAGTTTTACTCCCTCTATTTCTCAGGAAAGGATTTATTTGGGAAGGCCAGGTACTAATGAGCGATATTTTAATGGTGATTTGGATGAATTATTGATTTTTGATAGAGCAATTGCTTCATCAGAAGTGATGTCTTTGTATAATTCTCAACTATCTTCTTTTTTTTATGGTCCTTTGTCTTTAGAAAATTTGACTTATTATAATTTTTCTTTATTTGGGATTGATATGGTAGGAGATCAAATAATTTATGATTCTACTTTTTTTACGAATACTTCGTATATGGAGCCTCAACATGGGAGTTTTACTTCGTCTAAGTTCCCTGCTTTTTCGGTATTTTTCTCTTTTGTTTTTGTTTTTCTTTATTTTATTGTTTAGATTTTATTTTATAGTTATTTGAATGTGGTTTTGAAATATGTATTGTGATAATATCTCTTTTTTTTGATGTAAATTGGAGTTTGAAAATCAAAACATTTTTAAAGAGAATTTAATTTATTTTTCTTATCGAGTCCACTAAGATATATTTCTTAGCCCTTTAGTGTAGTGGACTATCATCCGGCTCTTTGGAAGCCGGGACCCCAGTTCGAATCTGGGAGGGGCTACCATTTATTATTTTCAAAAAATTTCATTTTCAGAGGTGTTTTTTTGTTATTTGTTTTTTTATGTAAGTAAATCTTTTTAAATAGCTTACACTTTCTTTTACTAAGCAATCTATTTGGTTGTCTAAAGAAAAACATTTGTTTTTCAATAGGATTTTAGGTGTTACCGAATTCATCAAACACCATTATACCTGTAAAATGGCAAGAACACACGCAAGAACAAAAGGAAAATCAGGATCTTCAAGACCTGTGACTCCAAATTTATCTTTTGTAACTATGAAAGCAAAAGATGTTGAAAAGTTAATTGTAACAATGGCAAAAGATGCAACTCCTGCATCAAAAATTGGATTAGTATTAAGAGATACTT
>JAYYJK010000142.1:0-13482 GCA_036146255.1 Nanobdellota archaeon | reverse complement strand
AAGTAAGATTAATTTAATTTTGTTTTAATGAAATCTATAATTTCAAACCAACTTTTTCTTGGACGCTTACCTTCGGGCGCTAAGAAAAACATTGTACTAAAAAAACCTAGAATTTGAACAATGTTCAAATATTTATTTTTTAGGTTTTATCCAAAACAAAAACATTGCACTTAGTGCACCTAGAGTGTCCATTAAAATATCTTTTTGAGCATCCCAAATATCTCCTTGAGATCCAAGTACTTCGATTCCTGCTTGTGGATCTGCTGATACTGCATACCACCACTCTATTACCTCATAAGCTCCAGCAACTGCCATGATGAAAAATATTGGCATAAGATAGAGTACCCATTTTTTATTTACAGCTTTTGTTTTTTGCAAAAATTCTGCCATAGCGTATGCATAGAAACCAACTGAGAAGTGAGCTATTCTATCATAATGATTTCTCTCAAAACCAAATAAATTTGTAAACCATTCAAAAGGAACTCTTGCAAAAGTAAAATGTCCTCCAATTGTATGCATAATAATGAATATAGACATTAGTAAATATGCCGTGTTTGAGAATTGAAATCTTTTGTAAGTAAATGTTAACAAAGCAACAATTATCATTATTGGAATATTTTCTGCCCACCATACTGCCCGATCATAAGGATTGATTGCGAGTATGAGAAATAATACTATGTAGATCCCTAAAAGAATTTTTGGAATATGTTTTTTTACTTCCATGAATAATTTATGTAAGGTATGTTTATAAGTTTGCTTCTTTATGTAATACTATGACAAAAACTCAGGTGTTGGTTATACATGGTGGAACTTCTTTTACTCAAGACGAAGATTTTTATGAATATTTAGAAAATTATAATGTTAATTTTTCTTATGAGTCTGGTAAAGATTGGAAAGCAAATTTGCAAGAAGATTTAGGAGATAATTTTGAAGTAATTAGACCGACTATGCCAAATAAAATGAAAGCTGATTATCATGCATGGAAGATTTGGTTTGAAAAATATGTAAGCTATTTATCTTCTAAAAAAATCATATTAGTAGGTCATTCATTAGGAGGAATTTTTTTAGCTAAATATCTCTCTGAAAATAATTTTCCACAAGAAATTTATGGTCTTTATTTCATAGCTGCAGTATTTGACCATGGAGTTGATAAAGAACTTGGAAACTTTCGTTTAGATTTAGAAAAATTATCTAATGTGTCGAAACAGTGTACTCAAATTTATCTTTATCACTCTGTTGATGACTATGTTGTTCCTTATAATCATGCGAGAGAATATCAATCTTATTTTGGGAGTTCAGAATTAATTACATTAGAACATAAAGGACATATCAATCAAGAACATTTTGAAGAATTGGTTGATAAAATTAAAAATAATAATTAAATAAGTAAAAATAAAAATTTATTCTGATTTTTTCTTTTCAGTGATATCTAATTTAATGTGTAACTCTTTAAGTTGTTTCTCATCAACAGGACTTGGTGAATTTGTTAGTGGACAAGTCCATGCTTTTGTTTTAGGGAATGCGATTACATCTCTAATTGATGTTTTTCCTTCAAGAAGCATTACAATTCTATCAATTCCAAATGCTAAACCTCTGTGCATTGGAGCTCCGTAGTTATATGCTTTAAGGAACCAACCAAATTGTGACTGAATTTCTTCTTCTGGCATCGCAATGATTTCAAATACTTTCTTTTGTAATTCTGGTTTGTAGATACGTAGTGCTCCTGAACAAATTTCAATTCCATTAAAGGAGAGATCATAACAATCTCCATTTAATTTAAGAAGTTCTGATTTGTGAGTTTCAATATCTTCTTTTGTTTTGATGTTTTCTTCAATGAATTTTACTGCTTCTTCATTTGGCATTGTAAATGGTGAGTGCTCAGCTTTTAATCTGTTTCCATTTTCTTCGTCAATTTGGAAGAGAGGGAAGTCAGTAATCCATGCAAATGCGTCTTTTTCACTAATTAATTCTAATTCTTGAGCAAGTCTTCTTCTTAGTGCATCAAGCACATCATTTGTTGTTGATTTAGAATCTGCAATGAAAAATAATAAATCTCCAGTTTGACCCTCAAGGTTTGCTCTAATTGATTCAAGTTCTTCTTCTGAGAAGAATTTAGCAATTGATGATTCGATTTTATTATCTTCAATTACTTTCATCCAAGCCATTCCTTTAGCTCCGTGTTCTTGACAGAATTCAATTAATTTGTCAATTTGTTTTCTAGAGTACTTTTCTTGTCCATTTGGCACCCTTAGTCCTTTTACAAGCCCTCCTCTCTCCACAATTGACTTGAATACTGAAAAACCACAATTAGCTGCAATGTCTGAGATGTTTACTAATTCTAATCCTTGAATTCTCATATCTGGTTTGTCTGATCCGTACTTATCCATCGCCTCGGCGTAAGTAAGAGTTGTAAAATCTGTATGGGACATATCTTTATCATATACTTTCATTGCTTCAATTAGAGATTTTTCCATTAATTCTCTAAACTCTGGCCAATCCATAAATGACATTTCAAGGTCTAATTGAGCAAATTCTAACTGCCTATCTTTTCTTGAGTCCTCATCTCTGTAACATTTAGCAACTTGGTAGTATCTTTCAAATCCTGCTACCATTAAAAGTTGTTTAAATAACTGAGGTGATTGAGGTAAAGCGTAAAATTGTCCCTCGTGTTTTCTTGATGGAACAAGCATATCTCTTGCACCTTCAGGTGTTGATTTTGTAAGAGTTGGTGTATCAACATCAATAAAGTCATGATTATCAAAAAAGTATCTTAGAGCTGAGATGAATTTATGTCTTCTTTGAAATCCTTTAAGCATTTCAGGTCTTCTTAAATCTAAGTATCTGTATTCAAGTCTTAATTCTTCATTTACTTCTTGAGTTGATTCTTTATCTAAATCAAAAGGTAGTACATCACATGCATTAACTAATGTAAATTCTTTTACTAATACTTCAACTTCTCCAGTGTTGTGTTTATTATTAACAGTTCCCTCAGGTCTTGGACGTACCGTTCCTTGGATTTCAATTAAGAATTCTCTCCTATAAGATTCAACTTCTGAGAAATTTTTAGTTACGTCTGGGTCAAAAACAATTTGAGTTAGACCTTCTCTATCTCTTAGGTCTATGAACTTTTTTCCACCGTGGTCTCTAATTCTTTGAGCCCAACCGATAAGCTTTACTTCTGATTTGTCATCTTCAATTCTAAGTGCATCACATGTGTGTGTTCTAATCATAGAAAATACTAAAAATTAAAAGTTTATAAATTTTAAGTCTAGAAATAAAAAATGAGAGTAAAAAAATTAATCTTCAATAGTTAAAAGAAACTCTCCTTGTGCAAAACGTTGATTTGAACCTTGAAGATAGTCTAGAATAATAGTTCCTTGGATTTGTGGTTCTTCAAATGATTTTGAACATGAAACCATAACCTTAACATCTTGACCTAACTGAAAAGATTGAGGGTTAATAGAATCAATTGTACATTCATTACCTTCTATAGTTATACTACTGTCTTCTAAGATATTTCCTTTTTCATTTGCAGTATAAGTGGCAACGAGTTCTAACTGATTCCCAAATGCTTTTGATCTCTCAGGTTTACCATCAAAACCTAAAGAAAAATCATAGAGTGGTTCTTCAAGTATTTCTGAAGGTCCTGTTGAGCATGCTGAGAAAAGTAATGTAACTAATACAATCATTACTAAATATGTTTTCATACGAATTACTGTTTGTTCACATATTTAAATATTTTTAATTTATAGTGAGAGTAAAATCAATATTTTTCTCATTGAAATATTTTCTTAGGATGGATGGATTTTCCAAATAAACCACGAATATCTTTGACAGGGGATTTTCCATGGTCTAAAGTTTTAATTGAGTGTTTAGGAGTTCTAAGAATGTTTGATGTTCCGCTTGAAGTTAACCTGGAAGTGTTTACTGTTTTTGGCTTATCTTTATCTAAGAGAAAATCTGAAACCATGTAGTAGTCATCACTTGGTGGCTGATATGTTGAATCTCTGAGTAAGTGTACTGACCCTGGAGGATAATAACCTATTTTTGATTGTAGAGCCCCTACAATATCTGCTCTAAAAAATCCTTGATCTACACCATTGTTTAATATATCGTATGCCTTAAGTGCAAATGATGAGTTATTGTGAGAGTTGAAATTTTTTGGAAATAAAAATGCACTATAATTCATAGCTACTTTTAATATGCTTCCAAACTCATCAGTTGCAGTGTTAAAATGTTCAAGCATATGGTGTAGTTGTTCAACATCTAATGAGAGATCATCATTAGCTTTTATTGGGTCAAGTGATAGACCTTTTTTTAGATATCTTTGTGATTCTATTTGTATTGCTTTTACTAGTTGCTTTCTCCTGTAAGCTTCCTTTTTTTTAGAATCAACAATTAATGGACCATAAACGTCCCCTTCTTCAAAAAAAGATGTTACTCTAGGAGAAGCAAGACCTATGTTATATGTTAATGATGCCATAACTGCAGTCATTTTCAGAGAAAACGCCAATTCATCACCATTAGAGTTTGTTTCTCTTAGTAATTGAGAGTTTAATTCTGGTGATGAAAATCTATGCCCCTGCTCTATTAATGTGTCAATAATTAAGCCAACTAATGAACCTGTGTAGAGTGATTTTAATGTTTCATTATTATTAACCATTGCCTCACGGGTTTTGGTTGAAAATTGCGAATCTGATACATTGTAAAGTGTTGCTAGAACCTCAACACAATTTTGAGGTGTTGAAGTTAATGATATTAATGATGAAGTGATTTCCATTAACTTTTTTCTTCCCACCTGTTTTCTCTCAAGTATTTGTTTACTTAAATTTGAGTGGTTTTTTCTATCATCTTCTGCAAATTTCTTATGATCGCAATACCTTGGTGTCCTTGCTTCTTGATTATCACAAATTTTTTTGTGTCTGTAATATGATGATTCTAATTCTTTTAAATGATGTAAGTCACTTTGATAATGTTCAAAAAAATAAATTGGGTGTCCATAGTTTAACTCAGATTTTTTTCCAGGTCCAAATCTAAATGATTTATATTTTGAGATTAAAGAACTAAGATCTTTAGTAAAAACACTTTCTTCTGAATTTTTATGTTCTCTTTGTGTTTTTAATAGACTTACTTTTGTTGTCACTAAAAGTAGTAATTAGTATATGTTTATAAATATTATTTCTCAAATATCTTTTTTTCAAGGAATTCTTTTGGTAATTGTTTATATTTTCCTGGTCTCATCCCTGTTTTTTGCATTGAGAGCTTTCCAATTCTTGTTCTCTCTAGCGTCTCGACACTATAATTAAATGTTTCAAACATCCTTCTGATTTGTCTTTTTTTACCTTCATTTATTTTTATTTGATAGCTATTTCCAATTTGCTTGATAGAACAAGGTGAGAGTTTGTAGTCATCAAGCATGATTCCTTTTTCAAGTTGTCTTTTATGAGTTTGATCTAGGGACTTGTTTAGTGTTGCTAAATATTCTTTTTGAATTTTTGAGCTAGGGTGAATTATTTTATTTGCAAAATCTCCGTCATTTGTTATAATTAATAATCCTGATGTATCTTTATCGAGTCTTCCTACTGTAAAGAGGCCTGATACTTTGTCTTGAGACTTCAGGAGATCAAATACTGTTTCTTTGTTATGTGGGTCATTATTTGAGCAAACATAGCCTACTTTTTTATTCATGAGGATGTATGTTTTTTCTTGATGATTAATAGTTAAAATTTGATTGTTTACTTTGATTTCATCTTGTTCAGAGCAATGATCACCAAGTGAAACTTCTTTGCCATTTACTTGAACTCTTCCTTTTGCTATGAGTTCTTCTGCTTTTCTTCGAGAGTATAATCCCGTGAGTTGCATTATTTTTTGAACTCTTTGCTTTTCTTCCATAAGAAATAAGAGGTGTTAAGTATTTATAAAATTAAGATATCAAAATTTGATATAATAATAAAATATGGAAATAATTGTTGAATAATAGAGTAATATTTATATACTTTAATTCACGCATTTTACTATGACAAATACTACATCATTTCCACAAAAATATGATCCAAAGATTAAGGAAAAAGAAATTTTAGAATTTTGGGAGAAAAATAATATTTACTCATTTGATGAGAAAACAACAAAACCAGTTTTCTCAATTGATACTCCTCCTCCCACAATGTCTGGTGCAATGCATGCAGGTCATGCATTTTCTTATACTCAAACTGATTTTATTGCTAGATATAAGAGAATGAGAGGATTTGAAGTTTTCTATCCTTTTGGAACTGATGACAATGGACTTCCTACTGAGAATTTAGTTCAGAAAAAGAAAAAAGTTGATCTCAGAAGAGTTAGTAGAGATGAGGCTTTTGAGATTACAAATGCATATTTACAAGAACATAGAGCAGAATTTGTTCAAGATTGGAAAAATTTAGGTATTTCTGCTGATTTTGAGAATTTAGGATATTCAACAATTGATAATGAATCAAGAAAAATTTCTCAAAAGTCATTTATTGATTTATACAAAAAAGGACTCATCGAACAAAGAGAAGGTCCTGTTCTTTGGGATAGAAAATTTCAAACAGCAATTGCTCAAGCAGAACTTGAAGATATTGAAAGAGAGGCATTTTTAAATTATGTAAAAGCAAGAGTTGTTGGTACTGACAATACTTATGTAATTTATGCAACAACAAGGCCTGAGCTTTGTTTTGGGGTAGTTGGTGCAAGTGTTCAAGATGTTGGAGACTATGTGAAACTAAAAGTTGGAGAGGAGTTTTGGATTACTGGAAAAGCAACAGTTGAAGAAAAGTTTAAAGATTTTGATTATGAAATTATTGAAGAGCTAAAAGGCCAAGATATTATTGGACAAAAAATTTTAATTCCAGTAGTTGGGAGAGAAGTTGAATTATCTCATGATGTTGCTGTTCAAGCAAATTTTGGAACTGGGATTGCTTATTTTTGTACCTATGGTGGACTCGAAGATAAAGAGTGGGTTTTAAGGCACGGGGTTGAACCAGTATCAGTTTTAAACATCTATGGAAAATTAACTGAAGCTTGCGGAAAGTATGCAAATATGCTTGCGGAAAATGCCAGAAAGGAAATCATCTCAGATATGGGAGAAGCAGGATTTATCATTAAAAAAGAGAAAAAAAAACAAATTGTAAATGTTGGAGAGAGATCAGGTGTTGAAGTTGAATATATTGTAACAAAACAATGGTATGGAAAATATCTTGATAAAAAAGAGTATTTTTTTGAGTGTGCTCAAAAATTTAATTGGAAACCTGAGTTTATGAAACATAGACTTGAAAACTGGATTGAAGGATTAAACTGGGATTGGGGATTCTCAAGACAAAGACATTTTGGAATTCCAATTCCAGCTTGGACATGCGAATCATGTGGTGAAGTTGTCTTAGCGACTGAGGATCAACTCCCTGTTGATCCAATAAGAGATTCATGTCCAAGCGACGCTTGTCCTAAGTGTCAAGGAAACCTAGTTGGTGAAAGTGACGTTCTGGATACTTGGTTTACAAGTGCGTCGTCAACTCACTTGGCTCTGAGAAATATCAAAGATGCTTCTCTGAGGAAAAAAATGTTCCCTATGGATTTAAGACCACAAGCACACGACATTATTAATTTCTGGTTGTTTTATTCAATGGCTAAGTCACAGATGCTCGATAATATTAATCCGTTTGAGAATGTTGCAGTTTCTGGATGGTTACTTGACCCTCAAGGTAAAAAAATGAGTAAGTCAAAAGGTAATGGAGTTGATCCTCAAGAAGTTACTGCTAAATTCTCAAATGATGCTCTAAGATTTTTAGCTGCAACATCAAAACTTGGACAAGATCTCAACTATCAAGAAAAGGAAGTAAAAAGTGGTGCTGGAATTGCAAATAAGATTTTCAATGCAACTAAATTTACTGATATGCTTTTAGGAGAAATGGGAGAGGAGCTAAAAAAACTAGATGTGACTAACCTTAGATCAATTGATAAATGGATTCTTTCAAGGTGTCAACAAGTTATTCAAAGGGCAACTGATGCCATGGAGAATTATGATTACTCAAAAGCAAAAGCTGAAATTGAAGGATTTTTCATGAGAGATGTTGCCGACAACTATATTGAGATTGTAAAACAAAGACTCTGGCAGGCGGAAGTAAGAGGACAAGATGAGATGAAGAAAGCGGCAGTTACTTTGTATCATGTGATGTATAATGCAATGAGATGTTTTGCGCCATTTATGCCATATGTTACTGAAGAAGTTTATCAAAACTTTTTCTCGAAATTTGAGAATGAGAAATCAATTCACTTAACTTCATGGCCAACAAGCGAGGCGAGTTTAGTGGACGAAGGATTGGAGACAAGAGGAGACGGATTTGTATCTATTGTTGGAGCAATTAGAAAGTACAAATCAGAAAAACAAGTTTCTCAAAAAGTTGGTATCTCAACACTTACAATTGAATGCTCAGATGAGATGAGAGAGTTTATTGAGAATTCTTTGGAAGACTTAAGAGCAGTGTCAAGTAGTGAGAGTATTGTATTTGAATCTGCAGATATTGAAACTGGAGTTCCAGATATTAAAATTTCTGTTGAGCTAAAAGAAAAGTAAAATGTCTTCAACAATAAACCTACAAGAATTAATTCAAAAATTAATTAATTCCTGTTCATTATCATTTAAAAGACATACAATATCAGAAAAAGAATCATCTATAGAATTAATTTTTGAAGAAATAACTATAAAGTTTAAAATTGAACATAATTCGTTTATTATTTTAAATATTAATTCACATTATCCTTATAGATTCAATCCGAAAGAAGATATTGAATCAGTTGCACAAAAAGTAATAACTGCTTTGAAAAACTATCTAAAAAAATTTAACTTTGAAAATATTACTGCATATAATATTACCAAAGGGGCAGGTAAATTTTGGGAGCGTGTTGACTTTACAATTCTTTTTGAAAAAAACTCTTCAGGCGATAGCATCAAAAATGGATATTTTTCATTATAAATTTTGTAAACTAACTTTTTTAAATTCTTAAGTTATTAATTTATTATGACAAATTATACTATTTTACTACCCCCATCAGAGGGGAAAACTAAAGGAGGAGATGAAAATCTTCCTTATAGAAGAGCTGAAAATTTAAAAAATTATAATTCATTCAAATCACTTACTTTTGATAGACAAGAATTATATAATACGTTAAGAGAAGCAATTAACGAACTCTCTGAACAAGAACTAGAAAAGGTTTTAGAAGTAAAAGGTAAAAACCTCAATGAAAGTGTATCTCAACTCTTAGATATGCTTAATTCTCCAACAATGAAAGCAATTGAGAGATTTTCAGGCGTTATGTTTAAATCAATTACTTATGATTCTATGAATGAGAATCAAAAATCAAATTTTAACTCATCAACTCTTTTCATTGATGGTATGTTTGGATTAATTAGACCAGGAGATTTACTCCCAGAATATAAATTAAAAATTACTTCAAAATTTTTAGATATTAATGTAACTAAGTTCTGGAAAGAGAGACTTAGAGGTGATTTTGATGTATTATTTAAAGACAAATTAATTATTGATATTTTGCCTGAAGCACATAGAAAAGTGTTAACTTTACACGATAATGTAGATTATGTGCAAATTACTTTTATGGATGAAAAAGAAGATGGCTCTCTAAAACAAGCTGGACATAACTCTAAAGTTCTTAAAGGAGAAATAGTAAATTATATCTGTGGATTTGAGAATATCTCTAGAGGTGATTTGGAAACATTTTCTCATTCAAGTGGATACTTTTATAGTGAAGAATTATCTGATTCAAAGAAAATAGTCTATCTTAAAAAAGATTAATTCTTTATTTATGCTAAGTTTTAAAAACTAATTTTAATTGTCTTTTAATCTAGTAGTAAAAAATGACCACATTTAAATCATTTGAATTAGAACAGATAAAGAAATTAAATGAGTTCGGATATGAAACTGAATTCTATTCAAGTACTCCTAATGATTATAATACTGAATCAGCCTATGTCAGAATAGTTAAGGATGGGAAAACCATTGATGTTCTCTATCATGCTGATTCGATGATCAACCCAATTTTTTCTGATATTTCTGGACATAGATATTCTTCAATTCAAAATGCTCTTAATGAAATTATTTCCGAATATCAATTACCTTCATCATCTATAGAAATTGAAAAACAGAGAGCTCAAAAAAAAACTTTAGATGATACTCTTATTGTTGATAATAAATCAACAACTGGAATTGCACTACAACAAAAAACACATTTTCCAATATTTCCTAAGCTTTTTTATAAAAATAAAAAAGACGACTATATTTTTCAAGCATAATCAATAAAGATATAAACTCTTTTCTCTTTTGTTTTTTATGACTGTATTAATTGCACATCTCTCTTCTGGAAAAGGAACATGGAAACATGTTACAGATTTAATTACTAAAGGATCGTGGTCAAAAGTTCTTCTTATTTGTAATGATTTTGCATATAAAAGTTTTGATATTACTCCTGATAAAGCCCTAAAATTATTAATTAATGAAGAAGATATGAATGGAACTTTTTCTAAATTAACACAAGTTCTCAAAAAACAATTAGCCCAAGAATTTGATGTTGCTATTAATCAAAGCTCAGGTTCTGGTGCAGAACATATGGCAGTTATGAGTGCTATCTTAAAAGCAGGAGTTGGAGTTAGATTTGTATATGTAGAAGATTCAAAAATTAAGGAATTTGAACTCCTTGATGAAGATTATTCTTTAGCAGATACTGAAGAATTTTAATTATTGTCCTTTTTTCTCATTGGTTATATAGAGAAGAATTAAAACTACAATTATCCCTAAAGCTAAAAAACCAATATGATATAACATATTTCCTACATTTACAAGAGGCTTTGCAATAGAAATTGGGATACTCAATGATCCTATTACAAATCCTAAAAGAGTATAAAGAGTTTTTCCTTTATCTCTGCTAAAGAGGTAATGTATTATTCTTGAAATAACAATCATCCCGCAAAGAGCTCCCACTAAAAAAACAATTATTTCTACGCTATTTATGAAAAAATTAGAAAGAAGGAATAGTATATAAGCATACATTCCCATAATTAATAATATGAATGATCCCGATATTCCTGGAAGGAAAAGCGCAGCTACTGCAAAAAAACCTGAGAAAAATACTATAAATAAAGAAGGATTTACTTGAGTGATTGGATTGAAATAAAGCAAAGAAATACCTAGTAAAAAACCACCTAGTCCAAACATGTAATTAAAAAAAGAATGTCTAGGTATACTTTTATAGATAATATTTAGAGAACCTAAAATAAGTCCTGTAAAGAAAAAAATTACAAAAGAAGTATATGTATCATAGAGATGACTCATTATCTGTGAGAGAAGAATTATTGAAGTTCCAACTCCTAAAAATAACATAATTAAAAAGTAGCTATCGAGAGTTTTTGCCATGGTATGTAATGAACTAATATCTCTTTTTTTTAGAAATGAAAAAGCTTCTTTGATATTAGTTAAAGAAACTTGAGTTATTGCATGGACAAGCCTTTCATAAATTCCTAAAATAAATGCGAGAGTTCCACCTGAAATTCCAGGTATCACATCTGCAATTCCCATCACAAATCCTTTTAAATATATTTTTAACATTGTTATTTTTTTCATTTTATTCTCTATTAACTAATGCAATTCCTGCAAATATAAACATAACTATTGCTGTTACCATAAAAATACTTTCTTGGGGGAAAAATATTAGAAAAGCAGCCAATACTATCTTTCCTAGAAAACTTCCTACAAAAGGCATTAAATTGAAAATAGGAGAGAGAATTTCTTCTTCTTTTTGAGATATTTTTGAAAAAAAATATGCTGTAGGCTGAGCTTCAATAAATGCCATTGCAATACTTGCTAGAACTAAAAGTAGCAAGATTATTTCTATTTCTTCAATATAGAAACTTGAGAGTGCTGCAATTCCCAGCAATGAAAAACCTAATATAAAAAATGTCTTAAATCCATTACTTGCTGCTTTTTTTCCTGCATAATTTTCAATTAATACTAATGGCAATTGTGTGAGTCCAATAAATATTCCAATATATTGTGGTCCTAAGTCCTGTGAAATCATCACAAGTGGAACATAAATAAAAATTAATGCCCACCAGAAATCAATTCCAATTTGCATCAATGAAGGCAGGTATGTTTTTTTTTGTTTTACATAAAGTAAACTATTTCTTAAGATATTTTTGTGAATAATTTTTGAGTGGACTTTTTCTCTAATTGAATTACCTCTAAAAAATAAAATTAATCCTAAAAGACCCATTCCTGCAGAAAATAAAAATACTGAAGAGATTCCAAAAGTCCCTAATAATGATCCTGCAATAATTGGACCTAAAAACCAACCCAAACTAAGAAGTGATCCTTGAAGTCCATTATATGTTGTAAATGATTTTTTTGTAGAGTTATCTCGAAGAAGTATTGTTAAGCATGTAACTCTCACAGATGTTGAAATGCTATAGAGTAGAGCAAATATAAAAAATAAGAATATGCTTTCTGAGAACATGAAACCAAGGCATGAAGTTATAAGTGCATAAATTGAATACCTGGTGATTTTTTTTTCATGAAATGTTTCTAAAAGTGGCGTTAGTGTAAGTGCTGCTAAAATTGTAATTGCAGTTAATACGGCATTGATAAAACCAATTGTTGAATCTTGCATTCCAAATGAGTCCATATATAATGACCAAATAGTATCAATTGCTGCAATAGAAAATGCCAATATTGTTCTAATTAAAATAATTTTATTTGGAGTAGTCAAAGAGTACCTTGAATGTCTGTGAGTACCTATCATTTTAGATATTAACTAATTCCAAATTTTCTAAGTTCTCTGCTAGTTTGAATAATTTTTTTGGTGCATTTTCTACAAATACTATTTTTGGATTCATTGAAGAGGTATAGAATTTAATGATGTCAACTTCTTGAGGTTTTTTTGAGAAATATTTTCAATCAAAATGAAGTGTTATTTTATTAATTTTTAATTTTGCAGAATAAAAATATCCGTTTTCTAATTTATCTTTTTCTTCTACTTTTAAGTAGTTTGATTTGAGATAGTTTTCAATAAATTCTTCTACTTTGTCTCTTTCAAATCCCATTTCTGGAGATGAATACTCTGGTACTGTGTGTGTTGCTGACTCGGTAGAATTTTGAGGTTGGGATTGTTGTTTTGATATTTGTACTTCAGGTTGGCTTTTACTTTCTTGTTTCTCTTTTTTTTCTTCTTTTTTTTCAATTGCTGTTACAACTTCTTCTTTAATCTCTTTTTCTTTTTTTTTTGATGTTGAAGTTTTTTTCTCTGTTGGTTCTTCTCCTTTTAGATATTGCAGTATTTGTTTTTTTGTTTCATCAAAATCTCTTAAATACCAGACTAGAAATTCTAGTGTTTTTGAATCATGTTCTATTTCTAGAGGTAATGCGAAATCTCTTACTTTTGGAATTGAGATTTTTTCTGCAGGAG
>JAYYJK010000141.1:0-3372 GCA_036146255.1 Nanobdellota archaeon | reverse complement strand
TAAAATTTGTGCAAAATAATGATGGTTCTTGGGGAGATAAAAGCAATACTGAAAAAATTCTCGAAACTTCTTGGGCATCACTTGGACTCTCACAAAGAGATGATAAAAGTGAATATTTAGAAGATGCTAGAAAATGGGTTTATTTTAATGAACCTAGCACTGGATGGGGTTCAATAGAGAAAAACACATTAGCATATTTAACAATTGAAGAACAAATCAAACCATACCTTAAAATTTCAACAATTAATACGCTAGAAGATTCAATCATTCTAACAATTGAAAACCCTACTATTTTCTCTATTAAAAATATTGAAATAACTTTTGGAAATAATCTAAATGAGAAATTAGCATTTAAACAAACAATCGAAGAATTAAATCAAGGAGAACAAGAAGAAATAAATATCACTCTACTTGGAGGTGTTTCTGGATTAGAATCTGGAGAACTAATAATTACTGGATTCAATAATAAAAAAGAAATTGAATTCATAACAATTCCTATATCATTGAGTGCTCCATTCCCATTCTCATTAGAATCTAATGAAGTTACAGTAATTGAAGGAGATATTTTCACAAAATTACCTATAACATCCCCGCTAGAATCATTTTCAAACATATGTACCATCACAAATCCATTTGAAAATAGAAATGAGCAATCAACAATCACTCAAGATACTGAATTCATTCAACTCTCAAATTTACTTCAAAAAACAGGAGAATTTACTATTACTTTCACATGTGAGAGTGAGAGTGGAAAAACATTTGAGAAAGAAGAAACATTTTCATTAACTTTAATTCCAAAAACATTTACTGTAGAAACTGAAAATATTAATATGTATAATGTAGAAGAAGAATTTTCATTATCAATTACAAATAGTGCAGATGACAAGCAAACAGTAGATATATTAGTTACTGGCGATTATATTGAATATATCAATGCTACAGAAACAAGTAAAATACTAGCATTTAATGAAACTAGAGAATTATATTTCTCCCTTATGAACAAAGAAGAACTTCTCAATAGATCAACCCCTCTTACAGGAAGTATTCTTCTAAGTTCTGGAGACTATCAAAAAGAGATATCTATATATGTTACACCTGAAGAACCAACACAAGAAAATTCATTACCTTGGATTTGGATAATTGTAGGTATTATAATTATAGGTCTATCACTAGTTGTTGTGAGAAGATATAATCAAATGAATTTAGAACAAGAAAATCAAAATCAAGGCTTTGAAGGAGAAGATGAATTATTTCTTGACGAAGACATAGAATTTAAATAATAAATTCTAATCATAAATATAAGGTTATTTATTATTGAACCTAAATAATAAAAAATAAATTTCAAAAAGAATAACTAGTATTACTCTTCTTTATCATTGAGCCCTGACGTATTCACAAAAAACATACATTCATTTTCAGGTAAGTTAGGACTATCAACTAACTTAGCAACTCTTGATCCTTTCTTTCCTTTTCTCAAGTAAATTCTAAATGTTGATGAGTGGCCTACAACGTGACCTCCAATTGCTTGAGTTGGATCTCCAAACATCACATTTGGTTTTGCCATAACTTGGTTAGTTACTAATACACAACAGTTATACATATCAGCTAATTTAAGCAATGTGTGCATATGTTTGTTTAATTTTTGTTGTCTCTCTGACAATGTTCCTCTCCCAATAAATTCTGCTCTAAAATGGGCTGTAAGGGAGTCTACAATTAAAAGTTTATACTCCCCTGTCTTAAGTAATTCTTCTGCTTTCTCTGCTAAAAGCATTTGGTGGTCTGAGTTGTAAGCTCTTGCAATCTTAATATTTTTCAAAGCAGTATCTGGATCTAAACCTGCCTTTTCAGCCATTTGTAAAATTCTCTCTGGTCTAAACGTATTTTCAGTATCAATGTAAATCACTTTTGATTCATTTCCACCTTGGTCTTTTGGAATTTGAACATTTACTGCTAATTGATGTCCTACTTGTGTTTTTCCAGAACCAAATTCTCCATAACACTCAGTAATTGCTCCTGTCTCAAATCCTCCTCCCATAACTTCATCGAATCCATCAGATCCTGTTTTAATTTTAATCACTTCCGACCTCTTATCTAAAATTGTATCTGCGGTTTCAAACCCCATCTCCATCATATCTCTTGCTGCTTGAATCATTTTTCTAGCAACTGAATCTGAAACTCCTGCTTCTTCTGTTAATACTCCAATTGATGATACTGCTACTGCAAGTAGTGTGTCAATTCCTGCTGCAGCTAACTTCTCTGCAGTTGTTGGTCCAACTCCTGGTAAATCTTGAACTGTCAATTCCTTTTCTTTAGTCATTTTTTCAATGTTTTTTTGTTTGAAAAATAGTAAAAACACGATGTATTTCACTACTTAATTCTTATTTCTAAGCCATTTTAGCCAGTTTTTCGGCAAGAATACTAAACGATTCAAGGTATTATCATACAAAACTGGAAAAACCTATATGAGGCTTTAAACCCTAAGAAAAAATACATATTTTATATTTATAAATACTTCTACTGAAATTGGTAGAAAAAACAGAAAAATTATCCTAAAACAGGAGAAAAACATAATAATAAATTAAAAAATTTAATCTCAAGACTGCTTACGTCTCTTGCCCTCGCTCTGGCACTCACGAGATTCAATACCTCCTTTTACAATCAATTTACCCAGAGCAGTTAATTTCAAAGATACAGAACCTCCTTCTCTAGATGTTTCAACTAAATTCATCTCAACTAATCCTTGTGAATCCCTATTTCCTTTCAAATGATAAGCAATAAGGGGTAGACTAATTCCTGCCAATTTAGATAATTTCTCCATACTTTCTATTTTCTCTTCCCTATTAATTATTTCAAGTAATTCCATTTTCTTTTTATTCAAAGCATGATAATAAGAAAACTTCATAACGGGATATACAATAAGCTCTTCTTTTAAAATCCCAATTGCAACAATTCCATTTACAAATGCTGCAGAAAGTGCTAGACAAGATGTATAATAATCAGTATCTACATTAATTACAATATTGTAGTCCTTAGAGTATAACTCCGAGATACTCTTAACATCTAAAAATACTTCTTCCATTTGAGGAGAAAGGGAACAATATTTAATTTCATATTCTACTGAAAATTTTTCTAAATCATTTACAATTGCTTCTAACCTATCTTCATAACCCTCCTTAACTAATAATAATACTTTTTGTGCCGGAAATTCTTTAAAACCTTTATATAAAACCTCACCGGCATCAGTGTCTTCTCCAATAATTGCCACTATTAAATTTTTTTTCATTTTTCTCTAATATAGATTAAAGATAATCTTTTAGTTTATAAAAGAAATCTTTAATAAGATTTCTTTTGATCAAGAATTTCCAATTGTTG
>JAYYJK010000140.1:0-12351 GCA_036146255.1 Nanobdellota archaeon | reverse complement strand
CATCACAGTAGAACCTAAATTAACTGCTTTTTCAGCATATTCTACTTGTAGAATTAATCCATCAGGTGAAAACATTCCAGCTGATCTATCATATCCCATTTCTTGATGTTGTTTGATTGTTGACATAGAATTTTTAATAATTTGATGTTTTTAAACATTGTGCTTTCTTTCTCCTTATCTTTTATAAATACATAGTTACTCTAAATATTATGGAACAACATCAATTTGGACATTTATCTCTACCTCAACCATTAATGAGAGTAATAGATGAGAGAGGATATAAACAACCAACATCAATTCAAAATAAGGCAATTCCTTATATTTTAGATTCAAGAAATGTAATAGTACAATCTGCAACAGGATCAGGAAAAACACTTTGTTATCTCTCTCAAATATTAAAAGTAGTAGAGCAAGGATTTGGAGTTCAAGGATTAATCATTGTACCAACCAAAGAATTAGCAAAACAAGTATATGAAGAACTTCAAGTATTTACAAAATATCATCCTCTAAACATTGTAATGAGTGTTGGTGGTGCATCATATAAGGAACACTTAGATGAAATTTACAAGGCAGATGTAATAATTGGAACAACAGGGAGAATTTCAGATTTTGTAGAGCAAGGAACATTTGAACTAGGTAGATTGAAAACTGTAATTATGGATGAAGCTGATGAGTTATTTTTATCTTCACAGTTTTTAAGGGAACTAGAATTTATCTTAAAACAAACTCCTAAAGTATCTCAGAAAATAGTCTGTAGTGCAACAATTCCAAAAGAGGCAACACAATTAGTAAAACACTATATCAAAGAACCAAAAAGAATTGTAGCTGACTCATATGTAAATCCAAAAAAGTTAAAACAGCAAATCTACGAAATTGAACAAGATCAGAAATATTCACTTCTAGTTCACATTTTAAAATATGAGCCAATGGGACTTGGAATTGTATTTTGTAATAGACAAGATACTGCAGAATGGATTTATAAAAATCTTAGAAAAGACAGTAATTTTGAAATAGAATTACTTCATGGAGAAACTGGAGAAGGAAAAAGAAAAAAAATTCTCAAAGATTTTAAAGAACAACAATTTGACATCTTAGTTACAACAGACATTGCTGCAAGAGGTTTAGATGTTGAACATATCTCACATGTCTTCAACTACACATTACCTAAAGATGCAAATAAATATATTCACAGAATTGGAAGAACAGCAAGAGCAGGTGCAACAGGAAAAGTAATTAATTTTGTAGGAAAATCAGATGTTGAATCATTTATTGCAATTCTAAAAGAACATGACATTTCTCCAATTTTTAAACAATTACCTGATTTTGAGGTTATTGAACCTAAAAAAGAATATTCTAAGAAAAAAGAGAGAAGATAATTTCTTTTCTTCACATGAGTACTATAAAAAAATATATAAATTCATTTATCCATTATCAAGTATGGATTTAGAATCAACAATAAAAGAACAAGGAAGATTTAATGACCCTATTTTTTCGAAAAGACAAGTATTATTTGGTAGACAAATACCAACAGAAAATTCAGGTATTTTAATAAATTTTTTATACGATATTGGTTCAATTTCAAGGTATACAGTTAATGCCACTTCTTCGTTATATAGTCATTATGTTAGATCTAGTAAAAAATAAGTTTTAACTAAATAAATAATTATAATAACAATAATTATAAATTATAATTTACTAAAATTTCTATGAAACAATTTGAACTTTGGAAAAAGCAAGCTCTTCACAAATTAGATAAATCTTCAAAAGGAGAAATTGATCAAAAAGTTCAATTTCTATGTGATACAATTAATCAAAGAGATGACATGTTTACTCTATCTTCTTGTTCTGGGAGAATAACTTTACAAAAAGATACTCATGGGGAGAAAATAGAAAATATTTGGGAATTTGTATCTCATGAGAAAGTATCATTAGGTCAAATAATTAAAGTACTTCATAAAACAAAATCAAATTTACTTTTTTTACAAAATTCATGTATTCTTCATATTTGTGTAAAGAACCTAGATTTAGCAAGAGAGTTAATTCATTTAGGAAGAACTTGTGGTTTTAACCATGCAGGAATTATAGCACTTAAAACTAAAATTGTTGTTGAATTAATTTGTGATGCCAAAATAGAATTACCTTTATTTAATTTGGAATATTCTCTAGAAGAAAAGTTTCTAGAAAAGTTACTTCAAAGAGCAAATACAAACCTTGATAAATCTTGGTGTTCAATTAATAAATTAGAACATGCTTTAAGAAATGGATGAAAAAATTATTGAAAAGTATCTTTTGCAAGATTCAAAAGGAACAACAATTACTCAAGACCAAGTCTCAGATATTCTTATGATTAATGGGAATAAAAAATTTTTTGCTCTAGCATATGAAAGACAACAAGAGCCTTATTTAATTTATGAAAAAAATCAATTTGATAAATTCATTTCAGAAAATAGTTATGACCCAGCAATTAGTTTAGAGGAGGAAACATTACTCTCAATTACAGAAGAAATTAAAATAAATTTTACAAAATTAAAAGCATTTCAACTTGTAATTACAAAAGAAGATAGTCATAAAGTTTTAGAAAAATATAAACTATATCTTATAATAAAAAATGAACAATAAACTATTAATCCTCTCTCTAGTCATCACTACTCTTTTATTTTCTGCCTGTTCTTCACTTGGTGGGCTCGCAGATGAAGGGTCTAAAAGTCATGCAGAATTCGAACAAAAAATACAAAATGTATCGCTTAATTCTTCAGGCAATTCAACTTCTATTGCAACAGCACTAACTGATTCATTATTAGCATTAAAAAATTTACAAGAAGAATTAGAATATATAGAGCAAGAAATTGATGTAATAAATTCAAATTTAAATCAAACAAGAAATCAGGGTTTAGATCAAGAAACTCTAGATTATCTAAATGAGTTAAACACATTAACTGAAAAATCAAAAGAATTTGTATCTTCTCTCTACGATTCAACTAAAATTTGGGATTCATACCTTTCTTCTCAAAGTTATAATCCAAGGGAATTGGAAGACTTAAATTCAACAGAGCTTATAGACTCTATTGAAGAACCTCTTGATGTTTGGGTTGATGAGTAATTACTCAATAAAATTAAGAAAGTTTATATACTTTTTAATATAATATAGGATATGACACAGTACAAATCTGGAAAATACACTTATAAATCAAAACAAGAATATATTGACACATTAGCTATAATTTTTGTGGTATTTTTTGTATCAGGATATTTTATATCATTTTCAAGAGAATATCTAGGAAACATTATTTACTTTATTTCTGTATCAATATCAATTATTATGATGATACATCTAACATTTAAATATGCTCATGCTAGAGGTAAAATTAAAAATTATGTGTTTAATGAATATTAAATTCTCAAAAATAATATATTATGTTTGAGTAGATCTATAATAATTATTAAAATAATTTTTAATTAAAAATTATATTGGTTGGTTTGTTCTAACGGACTTTGTTCTTTTCTCATAATTACATCCATGAGTTCTAATCTAATTGAAGAAATTTCTTCTTCGAGTTTAGTATTAAATTCATCTCTTAGTCTCTGCAATGTTTCAACAGTTGATTGCTCTAACGAATTAAGAGAATGTTCCAAAATAGCTATTTTTTGTTGGAGTGATTCTACAACTTCTGAACTAGCAGCTTCATTTTGTACTATCTCCTTTTCAACAACTTTAGTCTCAATTACTTTTTGTGGTTTTCTTGATTGTAATTCAGAAATATCTTCTGATAATTGAGACATCTCTTCTTTAATTTTAGAAAATGCTTCTTTTAATTTTTCTTTGTTCATATGAAGTATTGAAATTTTAAACTTATAAGTTTTGGGTTTTTCGTGTTCACAATTTTATTTTTTAATCACTAAAATTATAGGTTTATAAATAAAAGAATCTATACTTAACTATGGATTATAATAAAGCTGCATTAGAAATGCACAAAAAAAATAAAGGAAAAATAGAAGTAATCTCAAAAGTTGAGATTGAAAATAAAGATGATTTATCAACAGCATATTCTCCAGGGGTTGCTGCACCATGTTTAGAGATTGCAAATAATGAAGAAGAATATAAAACATATACATCTGCAGCATCAACAGTAGCTGTTATCTCAGATGGTTCTGCAGTACTTGGTTTAGGAGATATTGGTCCAAAAGCGGCAATGCCAGTAATGGAAGGGAAATCAGCATTATTTAAAAAATTTGGAGGTGTAAATTCATACCCTCTAGTAATTGATACTCAAGACGTTGAAGAATTTATTACAACAGTAAAACATTTAGCACCTTCTTTTGGAGGAATTAACCTAGAAGATATCTCAGCACCTAGATGTTTTGAAATTGAGGAAAGACTAAAAAAAGAATTACCTATTCCAGTATTTCATGATGATCAGCATGGAACTGCAATTGTAACTCTTGCAGGTATTATGAATTATCTAAAACTCTCAGGAAAAGAAAAAGATTCAATTAAAATAATAATTAATGGTTCTGGTGCTGCTGGTGGTGCTATTGCTAAGCTTCTCAAATACTATGGGATAAAAAATATTATTCTCTGTGATAGGACTGGAGCAATTTCAAAATCAAGATCAAAGTTAAGTCCTTCAAAACAAATGATGGCAGATGATTTTAATCCTGAAAATATTTCAGGTACTCTTCATGAAGTAATTAAAGGAGCAGATATTTTTATTGGGGTTAGTTCAGGAAATATTTTAGGAGAAGAAGATATTAAAAATATGAATAAAAATCCAGCAGTATTTGCAATGGCAAACCCAATTCCAGAAATTATGCCTGATATTGCTAAAAAGGGAGGAGCTCTTGTAGTTGGAACAGGAAGATCAGATTTTGAAAATCAACTCAATAATGTATTAGTATTTCCAGGAATTTTTAAGGGAGCCCTAGAATGTGGTGCAAGAGATATTACTGAAGATATGAAAATTGCAGCAGCAAAAGGTTTAGCATCTCTAGTTGAAACACCTACACCTCAAAAGATAATTCCTAATCCTTTTGAACAAGGAGTCGCAGCAGCAGTTGCCTCTGCAGTAAAAAACGAATTTAAAAAAACAAATAAGATAAAATAATCTTTAATTATTTTATTTTTTACATATATAATTATACTTTCAATTTAACTATTTTTAACTATTTTTTACATATCTTTTTAAATAAACTTTTATAAAAAATAGTATGAAAACTTCTACTCATAAAAAAAAAGTAAGTAACAGTACTTCAAAACAATCTGCTCAAGAAAGATTAAAAGAAGCAAAGAAAAAAAATTTCTGGAAAAATAATATGCTACTCTTAATTATATTAGGAGCATTATTACTTGTAGGTTTATTTATTGGATTTTCCACATCATCAAGCATTGAGAAAAATGAAAATCTAGTATATGGGGACGACGTTATTGAAATGTATTATTTCCATCTCTCAACATGTCCACATTGTCACAAACAAAATGCATTTCACTCTACTCTATTAGCTCAATATCCTAATGTGAGAATTAACTCATATGAAATTACACAACCTGGGACAAGAGCAAAACTAGAAGAGATTGCAGCACAATATCCAGATTTTAATTTAGCAAATTTTGGAACTCCAACTACATTCATCGGTGAAGAATTTAACATTGGTTATGGATCAGATGCAACAACAGGTCAAACACTTTTAGCAATGGTTCAAAAAGAACAAGAAAAAATTGACGCTTCATGGGATGAAGAAACAATGACAAGAACAATTGATTTAAGAATTCAACAATACGAATCTGAGCAATAGATAAATGAAAAAAGTAAAAAACCATATCTACGAACATAAGAAATCTTATTTCTGGATTTTTTTAGCAATCTTTATGGTTATTCTTTTCTTTCTTATTATGAATCAAGAACCTGAAGAATATCATGTTCATGCTGATTTTAAAGTTCTCATTCATGGTGAGGATATAACGAATTTCTCAAATAATAATTATCAATCTACTGGATTTAATACTCTTCACCCTGATGTTCATCTTCACGATAATAATGGTAATGTTATTCACCATCATGCTGAAAATATTAATTTTTCAACATTTTTTAACTCACTAAATATGACTTTAACAGATACTTGTTTTCTCTACAATTCAAGTAGTTATTGTACCAATGAAACACATAAACTTGAATTTTATATCAATGATCAGCAAGTACAATCTCTTAAATCATATGTAGTTGAAGATTTAGATAGAGTTTTAATTGTCTATGATACAATTCAAACAGATACTTCAAAATATTTAGAATTAGTAACTGATGAAGCATGTATCCAATCAGCTCTATGTCCTGAAAGAGGTGAACCTAGTGAAGGTTCATGTATTACTGGGGAGACCTGTATTGTAGATATCTCACAAATTAAATAAAAAATGTCAAATCAACAACAAAAAGAAGAAAAAATATTCATAGCAATAATCTCCTCATTAATTGTGGTAATTGCTTTGAGTTTATTCATATTTCCAACACTTGAAACTTCACTTTTAGAAGCAGCAACTATTGATGCACAGACAATTGTTTCAGTTTCTCTTTTAGCACTTCTTTTAGGATTAATTGATGGTTTTAACCCTTGTGCAATGTGGGTTCTAATTTATTTAATATCTTTGGTGTCTGAGTTAAAAGATAGAAAAAAAATGTGGTTAATAGTAGGTACATTTCTTTTTGCATCAGGAATAATTTATTTTATTATTCTCTATCTCTATCTCTTCAGTTGGGATTATATTAGCTATATTGGATATTCAAACTATGTAATAATTGGAACAGCAATATTAGCAATAGGATGTGGTTTATATTTCATTATTGACTACATAAAATCAAAAGGAAAAGCTGAGTGTAGAGTAGGTGATTTTCAAACAAGACAAAAAACAATGTCTAAAATGAAAGATATAGTTAACTCCCCACTTACAATTCCAACTTTTTTAGCAATTGTAGTATTGGCATTTAGCGTAAATTTATTTGAATTTGTATGTTCAATTGGAATACCTCAAGCTTTCACAGGAATTTTACAGGTTCAAGAATTTGGACCAATTGGAAATTTTGCAATGATTGCATTCTATATTTTAACATTTTTAGCAGATGATTTATTGATATTTTATCTATCATTAAAAGCAATAGAATCTCCAGTATTTGAAAGATATAGTTCAACTTCTAAAATTGCAGGAGGGATTTTAATGCTTGTAATTGGACTCATTATACTTCTTCAAATTTATTTCCAAATAGAATTTATGAGTTTATTCTTATATGTTTTACTTGGACTTCTGCTAGTATTTGATATTGTATTAATTAGAAATTACTATAAAAAGTAATATTTTTACCTTATTTTTACAAAAAGTTAATAAACTTTAAAATCATAAAGTAATAATGAAATATTTCCATAGGAATGAGATATGGGTTGTAGATAAAAGGAGTCATGATAAATCAAATTTTACTTCAAACCAAAGACAAATAGATAAAATTAAGAATTCTCTTCCATGTAGCGTTGCAGAGGCCTTTGTAATTGTAGGTATTTTCTTTGATACAAATCCAGAAAAACTCATTGCATGGAATTCTGAGCTCAAAAATAAAAAACTCTTTGATCTAATTCAAGAAACATCAAATACAGAACAAAAAGAATACTATTGTCTTTTTTTTGATGATGATTCTCCAGTTTTATTTAGAAAGTCACAAATAGGACTATTTGAAAAAGAAGAAGATATGAAATTTGCCAATGAGTTAATTTCTAAGAAATTATCTACTATAGGCTCTAATGCTGTTGTTAGGTCTTATTTGTTTAAACCAGATTAGTTTTCTTACTTTTCAAAATTAAAAATTTATTTTTAGTTTTCATCTCAGCACACTCTCTAGAGCAACTCTCGTATTTCCATAGAGGAACTTCTCTAATATGCTTATAATCTATGTGATACTTCTTATCACATTCCTTACATGTAAACTCTAATACATTTGAATTTTCGTTCATAATTATTTTCATGTATGTTCACCTATGTACAATATAGTTTTACTCATATATAAACTTTTTCTTTATGCCGTGCAAAAGAGCACTGCAATTACTACTTGCAATAGTGCCATAAATTTATATACTTGTATTTCTCTATGTAAATATGAAAGCTTATGAAGAGCAACAAAAAATACTACATCTTTTAAAAATTAATAATAAAGGTCTCACCGTAGGAGATATTGCAAAAGAATTGAAATTTAATAGGAATTCTTCAGCCAAATATTTAGATATATTATTTTCTCAAGGTCATGTGGAGCTTAGACAAATTGGACCAGCAAAACTTTATTTTCCAGCACAAAGAGTGCCTATGTCAAAGCTTCTAGATTATTCTTCTGCTGAAGTTTTTATACTTGATGAGCATCATTGTGTTTTACAAATTAATGAAACAGTTTCAAAGGATTTGAAACTTCAAAAAGCAGAAATAGTAGGAAAGTCTATTTTTGACCTTCCCCTTAATGCAGTTAAAAATGAAGAATTTGTTAAAAATTTAAAAGAAGATTCCTCAAAGGCAGAAGTGATTGGAGAATATATGTATATAAAGAGACAAAAAAGATATTACTATCGTTACAAAATACTCAAAGCATGCTTTGATTCAGGTAATTGTGGATATACAATAATTTTTGAAGATATCTCTGGTCAAAAAGAATATGAATATGCTCTTGAAAAATCTGCAAAATTAAATGAAATTACATCCCAAATTGCTTCAGATTTTATTTTTATGAAAAAAGAAGATATGGAGGAAGAAATCAATACATCTCTCTATAAAATAGTTCAAAACTTTAATGTAGATAGGGTATTTATTTGTCTTTTTGATAGTGAAGTTGAATCTTTTAAAGTGAAATATTATTCAAAAAAAGAAGAAATAACAAATTCTCCTTTCGAATTAAATAAAGAGTATCCTCTATCAATTTATTCATTTTGGTTAGACTCATTTTCAAAATTTGAGATATGTTTTTTACATGAATACAAAAATAAAAAAGAAGAATACAAAGAAAAAGAAGAATTTCTAAAAAATAAAGGAGTTAAATCAATGCTTGGAGCTCCAATGATTTCAGATGGTAATCTAATTGGTTTTGTAGGATTTGTTATGGTAAAAAAATCAAGACATTGGAGTGAAACATCAATTGAATTTGCAAGAAACCTAGCAAGACTCTACTCTCAAATTTTGAAGAAAAAAGGAGATTTAGAATAAAATGGAAAAAAAATTTGTATTAAAGGCTCCATTTAAACCTGCAGGTTCCCAACCCCAAGCTATTAAAAAAATAGTAGAGGGATATGATAAATTCCCAATGCAAACTCTTCTAGGAATTACAGGTTCAGGAAAAACTATGACAATGGCATCATCAATTGAAAAAATTCAAAAACCTACATTAATTCTTGCACACAATAAGACACTCGCAGCACAACTATATCAAGAATTTAAAGAATTTTTTCCAGACAATGCGGTAGAATATTTCATATCTTATTTCGATTATTATCAACCAGAATCATATCTCCCAACAAGTGATACATTTATTGAAAAAGAGTCAACTGTAAATGAACAAATTGAAAAAATGAGATTAAAAACAATGATGTCTCTTAGATCTAGAAATGATGTAATTGTTGTAGCATCAATTTCATGTATTTATGGTGCTGGTGATCCTAATGATTTTGACAAATTAGCATTACCTCTAAGAGTTGGAGAAGAATACAGACGAGCAGATATTTTTGAATCTTTAGTAAATATGCTCTATGAAAGAAATGACATGGCACTTGAAGAAGGAAAATTCAGAGTAAGAGGAGAAACTATAGATATTTTTCCAGCATATGGATCTAATTTAATTAGATTAGAATTTTTTGGAGATGAATTAGAGGGAATTTATGAATTAGATTTTGTAACTGGGGAAAAATTAGAAAGTCATGATGTTTATAGGATTTTTCCAACAAAACAGTATGCAGTATCTAATGAAAAATTTGAGAGAGCAATAAATAGTATAAAAGCAGAACTCGATGAAGTACTCCCTACAATGCAAACATTTGAAGCTGAGAGACTCAAAAGAAGAACAAAGTATGATATTGAAATGATGGAAGAGATGGGTTTTTGTTCAGGAATTGAAAATTATTCAAGACATTTTGAAAATAGAGAGCCAGGAACAGCACCACATGTACTCTTAGATTTCTTTCCAGAAGATTTTTTCTTAATAATTGATGAATCTCACCAAACAATTCCACAATCTCATGGTATGTATAATGGGGATTATTCAAGGAAAAAAAACTTAGTTGATTTTGGATTTAGACTACCTTCAGCTTATGATAACAGGCCATTAAAATTTGAAGAATTTGAAAAATATTTTAAACATACTTTGTTTGTATCAGCAACACCTGCCCAATATGAACTCGATAAATCTGGCCAAGTAATCGAGCAAATTATTAGACCAACTGGACTTCTAGACCCAATTATTGAGATGAGGCCTAGTGAAGGACAAGTAAAAGATCTCCTCTCAGAAGTCAAGGACACTGTATCTCAAGGTTTCAGGGTCTTAGTCACTACATTGACTAAGAAAATGGCCGAGGAGTTAACAAATTTCTATGCAAAAGAAGGAATCAAAGTAAGATACCTACACTCAGACATCGATTCTCTTGATAGAATTGAATTAATTAGAGATTTGAGAGCAGGAGATTTTGATGTATTAGTTGGAATTAACTTACTCAGAGAAGGTTTAGATATACCAGAAGTAGCTTTAGTGGCAATTCTAGACGCCGATAAGGAAGGTTTTTTGAGAAATGAGAGATCACTTATACAAACAATAGGAAGAGCAGCTAGAAATGATCAAGGTAAAGTAATTATGTATGCAGACAAAGAAACTATGTCAATTAGAGAAGCTATCATGAAAACACAATATAGGCGTGAAAAACAAATTCAGTATAATAAAGAACATGGAATAGTTCCAAAAACAGTTATTAAAAAAGTAGAAGAGAAAAAAAGAGAAGTTAAAGGAATAAAACACATGGCAGAAAGTGATGTTAAACAAAAAATTGCAGATCTTGAAGCACAAATGGCAAAAGCAGCAGAAAATCTTGATTTTGAGACTGCAATTAAACTAAGGGATACTTTAGAAGACTTAAAAAGAGAACTTGAGTTTAAGAGATAAAAATGCATAGCATTTTTAATCAACTTTATATAATCTCAATTCATAATTAAACTATGGCAAAGAAAAGACCACTTACTTTAATCACAGGAGCAAGTTCAGGAATTGGACTTGAATTTGCAAAAATTTGTGCAAAAGAACATCATGATTTAATACTTGTTGCAAGATCAAAAGATGCATTAAAAAAAATCAAAAAAGAATTAGAGACAACATATAAAGCAACAATTCACATTATTGATCAAGACTTACTCGAAGAAAAATCTGTCTCCTCAATTGAAGCAAAGTTAAAAAGAAAAAAACTCATAATTAATAATCTCATTAATAATGCAGGGTTTGGAACAAGTGGATTATTTGAAAAACTGCCTCTTGAAAAAGAACTCTCAATGATCTCTCTTAATTGTTCAAAGTTAGTTGAGCTAACACATACATTTTTACCTCAAGTAATTAAAAGAAAAGGAAGAATTTTAAATGTTGCATCAACTGCTGCATTTCAACCAATTCCTCAAATGTCAACTTATGCTGCAACAAAAGCATTTGTTTTATCATTTTCAAAAGCACTTCACGAAGAAGTTGAATCAAAAGGAGTCTCAGTTACAACTCTATGTCCAGGCCCTACAAAAACAAACTTTGATAAAGTTGCAGGAATGGATAAGTCTTCATTATTTTCAGGACCAGGTGTAATGGATGCTCAAGAAGTAGCTCAAATTGGTTTTGATGCTATGGTTAATAGACAAAGTCATGTTGTGGCAGGAATGCAAAATAAAGCCGGAGCACTACTTACAAAATTAGTTCCAATGTCAGCATCAGCTAAAATTGCAAAAAAATTAATGGGAAAGAAATGATTATTTCTTAGATAATTTTTTATCTAGTTTTTTAATACCATCAACTAATACTTTAGTTAATTCTTTTTCAATAGTTTCTCTTTTTTTAGCTTCTTGTTCTTTAATCGCTTTAATATCTTCTCTACATTTTAATTGCATTTGGTGCATTTTTGAAGTATAATCTCTATCTAGAGCTAATTTTTTAGCTTTATAGTCTTCTTCAAGAGTAATTTTATAGATTTCTTTTTCTTTTTCTAATTGTTCTTTAGCTCTCTCTATTTCAACTTCAAGTCTTAATTTAATTTTTTGAAGTGAATTATATTCATGATTTGAAATTATCTTTACCATTATCTAAAAGAACTCGGTGATGAGTATTT
>JAYYJK010000139.1:0-2630 GCA_036146255.1 Nanobdellota archaeon | reverse complement strand
GAGCTTTCTTCAGGTAAGTTTTATAAAGGGATTATCATTTATTTTTACTATGACTGATAACAAAACACTCGTACCTGCTGAAGATTACTTAACAGCTGGTGTGCACATCGGAACTAAATATAAGAATGGTTACTCAGAGAAGTACATTCAAAAAGCTAGAGCTGATGGTCTTAAAATTATCGATACAGAAATCATTGATGCAAAATTAAAAGTATTAATTAATTTCTTATCCAAATATGAACCATCTGACTTCGTAATTATGGGAAGAAGAGAAAACGCAAAAAAACCATTACAAGTATTTTCTAAATTAGTAGGTTGTGATGTATTTACAGGGAGATACTTACCAGGTAAATTAACAAACGCAGCTCTAGATGATTTCAAAGAGTACAAAGTAGTAATTGTGTGCGATCCTCTAACTGACAAAAACATTTTAAATGAAGCTTATGAAACAGGAACATTTACAGTTGGATTCTGTGATACTAACAACAAAACTAACAAATTAGATTTAGTTGTTCCAATTAATAACAAAGGTAAAAAATCATTAGGATTAGCTTTAATGTTACTTGCTAAACACTATTTAGCTAACAAAGGTATTTTGAAAGAATCAGATTTCAAATACACAATTGAAGATTTTGCAGACGAGTAAATTTTAACTTCAATTTTTTCCATGCTACAAACATATTTCTTATGTGGTGTTGGTGTAGCATGGCCTATCATCGGGCGTTTGGGACGCCTGGACCCAGGTTCAAATCCTGGACACCACGCTTTTAAAATTCTCTAACAACATTTAATTCTAAAAAAGAAGTTGGTTTTTCATAAATATGAAGTTCAAGAAAAAAGTTTTTAGACTAATTAGTCTAAATACTGAACCATCTCTGTTGTAATATCTAATATATCTTCAAGTTCATGTGTTAAGAAATCAACATCTCTTTGATCTAAATCAAGAGATTTTTTGAAATTGGTATGCAATTTCTTAAATAATGTGCCATCAAACATAAATGAAATAACATTATCATTAAATAAAATTTGAGGATTTTTTTTCCTATCATGTATTGAGAGTAATTTCTCTTGAACTGCAGGAGTTAATACTTTAACAATATGTTGTGATTGCTCTTCTTTTGCACCACGATATGAGAAAGCAAATGTTTTATTAAATCTATTAGATTCTGTATTTATTTCTTTTTTCGAAAACATATTTCCAATTTTATCAAACATATTTTCAGGTGTTAAAATAAATTTACAATTAACTGATTTAGAAACATAAATATTAAAAAAATGTTTTTTATAAGTAGTTGAATGTCTTCTTCCTTTAGAATCTCTAGTTACGACATCATAGCTAAATAATCCAGAATGAAAATAAAATATTTTATTCTTATAATTTATATCTCCCCAAAATTGGTCTTCGATATATTGCTTTTCATTCCCCATACGAAAAAGTTCTGGATATATTTGTGAGAGTTTTGCCCACTTGGAATAATCTTCATCAGGGTTATATATCCAATTTTTTTGTTTAGCTATCTGTAATTTTATCATATCTACTGTGAGTTTCTTAATTTCTTTATAGAGAAAACCAGTATAAATCCAGGAAAGAATAATTAAAAAAATCCCTAAGTTGTCACCAACTCCAAAAACTAGTAATGATAATCCAACACTAGTTCCTATAATTCCTATAATATAGGATTTTAAAAATTGTTTAGAGAGATATTTTGGATTTTCTTCTAAGAATTGACATTTTGCTTCAACTTTTGCACAACGAGATCTAATACTAGGGATATTCACAGTATCAACAGTATCCCATAGTATTTGTGGGGGGTTAAGAAAAAGGTTTTTTTCTGCAGAAGTTATCTTCTGAGAATCGACATTTAATATTTTAAAAAACTCCAATCTTCATAATTTAGAATTTAACTTCTACATTTGCTCTCTCAGATTCATGAGCTTCAAATAATTCCTGTTCTTTAAATCCAAAGATTCCTGCAATAATATTTGATGGTGCCATTTGAATCTTATTATTAAAGTCAGTTACATTTTCATTATAAATTCTCCTTGATGCAGCAATTTGATCTTCTGTTTCTTCTAATTGTTCTTGTAAGTTTAGAAAGTTTTGATTTGCTTTTAAATCAGGGTAACTTTCAGCAACAGCAAATACTGATTTCAATGCACCTGAGAGCATATTCTCTCCTTGAGCCATTCCTTTCACATCTCCTTGTGCAGAGGCATTCATAATTGAAGTTCTAGCAAGAGTAACTTTTTCTAATAACTCTTTTTCATGAGTAGCATACCCCTTAACTGTATTAATTAAATTAGGAATTAAATCTGATCTTCTCTTAAGTTGAACATCAATGCCAGAAAATGCCTTTTTAGCATTATTTCTTAGTCCAACTAAGGAATTGTATGTTATAAATACCCAAAGGACAATAATAACTCCAACTCCAATTGCAATATATGTTCCAATTGACATATTCTATTAAAAAAAATATCCTTTATAAATATTCTTTTTCACTAATTTTATATTTAATCCAAATCTTTAAAAAAAATATTCACTTAAATTTTTCTATGACAACAAAAGACCAAGAAATACAGGTAAAAAAACCAACCCCTATGATGAAACAATTTCTTGAGTTAAAACAACA
>JAYYJK010000138.1:0-14014 GCA_036146255.1 Nanobdellota archaeon | reverse complement strand
CTTAAAACACTACTTAGTAAGATACTATTTGATTTAAATACTGCTAAATATAGTGCTCCCCACCCAATAATACTGCTACCTAATATATCTATTATATAATTAAATTTCTGGATTTTCATGAATTTAGTAGATTCTTGTCGAATCTTTAACAAATCTTTTTCTTCTTTATTCATACTTCGACATCACTGTTTCTTTTTTTAAATTTTTTTCTTCTTTGTGTGTATTTTTAGTATTTTGCTTATTTTATTTCAAACAAACCTTTAAAAATAAGGAGTTCTTAGTTTTATTAAACATAAACAATGAATAACGACGCATTTGCAGGACTTCCGGACGATCTTCAAGATATGCTTGATGATGTGGAAAAAGAAGGCTCAATTCTCGAGATAAAAGTGGAGAGAAGAAAATATGGAAAATTCTGGGCTGTGGTTTCAGGATTTGATGCTTCAACAGATATTAAAGCTCTTTTGAAAACTATTAAAGCTAAAATGGCTTGTGGTGGAACAATTAAGGAAAGAAATATCGAAGTACTTCTTGGGAGAACTGATAAATCAAAGGATTTAGCTAACGTTTTAGTTAAAGAAGGATTTAGTGCTGATTCAATTCACATTTCAAGAGCTTAATTTAGCTCTTTATTTTTCAACAATTATTTAAATACTTTATTTTTACTTTTACTATGTCTCTAAATTTATCGACTAAACAAAAAATTCTCTACGATATTTTGTACAATCCTTTAATTGGAAAAGAAATAACTGTACTTTTATCAAATAATGAGAATTTAGTTGGTATTCGAGGAATTATTCTATTAGAAACTGCTCAATTTTTGCATATTGAAACAAAGAGCGGTGAAAAAAAACTCAAAAAAAATCAAGTAACTATTTCTTTGAACTATAACTCAGAACAGTATTCTTTGGATTGTTCTTTGCTACATTCAACATTGTCTGTGAGGCTTAAGAAATTTAGGTAGTTTTCTTTGATTTTAGTATTTAAACCATCACCTTTATAAAACAAATTATGTTCATTTTTACTACACTACATATTATTAAACAAAGCAAAGTAGTTAGATTCATTGATTCTAGCGAAAGTTTTACACTACACCGCAGAGATGTTCGACTAAGCATCAAAGCAAAAATCGACAATTATAGGGTCATATGACATATGATTTTATTTCGAATAAATTAAAAATGAAAAAAAACGTTGGTTACAACATTGAATCACAAGTTGAGGCTACAACAGATTCAAATGATAATAAATGTCCATTTACAGGATCAGTTTCTGTAAGAGGAAAAACATTTGAAGGAGTTGTTGTATCTGATTCTATGACAAGAACTGTGAAAGTTGAATGGGAAAGTCTTGTAAAAGATACGAAATTTAACAGATACTTTAAAACAAGATCAAAAGTAGCAGCTCACAATCCTGATGTGATTAAAGCAAAAAAAGGAGATAGAGTTTTAATTGGTGAGACTAGACCATTATCAAAAACTAAGCATTTTGCTGTTCTTAAAGTATTAGAGAGGGCACAAGAGTAAAATGAAAGCTATTAGAAGAAGCAATACTAGAGGATTACCTATTGGGGCTAGAGTTCCAGTTGTTGACAACTCAGGTGCAAAAGAAGCAAGAATTATTTCTGTAAAAGGTTATAAAACTGTTAAAAGAATGCTTGAATGTGCGGGTGTTGGTGACCTGGTTACTGCAAATGTTACAAAAGGAAAACCTGAGATGAAACACACAGTTGTTAAATGTGTTGTTGTTCGTCAAAAACAAGAATTCAAAAGACCTGATGGGACAACTATTAAGTTTGAATCAAATGGTTTAGTTGTACTTAAAGATGAAAAATCAGCATCTCCTAAAGGAACTATTGTTAAAGGAGCTGTTGCTAAAGAAGTGGGAGAGAGATTCCCTGCAGTTGCAAGACTTGCAAATATTATGATTTAAAATGAAAAAAGAATTTTCAAAAGCATGGAATTCTTCTACTCAAGGTAGAAAACAAAGAAAGTATGTTGCTAAAGCTCCACTTCATATTAAACATAAGTTTATGGGAGCTCCACTTAGTGCAGCATTAAAAAAAGAACATGGATTTAGATCCCTTCCAGTAAGATCAGGAGATACTGTTAAAGTAACTACAGGTCAATTTAAAGGAGTTGAAGGTAAAGTATCTAAAGTGTCTCTTATTAAAACAAAAGTATATGTAGAAGGAGCAGCAGTTAAAAGAGCTGATGGTACTGACGCATTATACCCAATTCACGCATCAAATGTTGAAATTGTTAAATTAGATTTATCTGATAAGAAAAGAGCACAAAAAGTAGAATCACTTAAAGCTAAGGAGGCTAGTAAGTAAAAATGGCAAATTCAAGACACTTAAAAAGAAATAGTATGCCAACATCCTGGCCAGTTCAAAGAAAAACAATTACATTTATTGGACGTCCAAAATCAGGATCACATAAAAGAGAATATGTAGTTTCGGCATTAATTTTATTAAGAGATGTATTAAACTACGCACACACTACTAAAGAAGCTAAATATGTTGTTAATGAACAAGAATTATTAGTTAATGGTAGAAAAATTACTGATGTAAAAGCACCTGTTGGTATGTTTGATGTAATTGAAATTCCAGCAATGAAAGAAAAATATGTTTTATTATTTAATGAACATGGTAGAGTAAAACTAGTTTCTTCAAAAGATTCTGTTGTTACACTTAAAGTTTCAGGAAAATCAAAAACAAAAGGTGGTAAATTCCAATTAAATTTCATGAATGGATATAATGTATTAGTTGATGAAAAAACATTTAATGGATTATCAGTTGAAGATTCAGTAGAATATGATTTCACTAAAAAATCAGTTTCAAAATCACTTCCTCTAAAAGAAGGAGCTTCAGTGTATGTATTTGACGGTAAGTATCAAGGTTCACTTGGTGTTGTTAAATCATTTATTGCATACAATGGTGTTACAAGAGATACAGTTCAAGTTGAAATTGATGGTACTGTTCAAACAACAGCTAAAGATTACTGTTATGTAATTGCTGATACTAAGAGGTTTGCATAAAAATGGAAGGAGTTAATAAAATGAGAGAAGTTTCTTTAGACAAAGTAACTGTAAACATTTGTGTAGGTAATGATAAACCTGGTATGATTAAAGCCGAGAAATTAATTAAATTACTTACTAAAAAAACACCAGTAAAAGCAACAGCTAAGAGAAGATTAGCTTTATGGCAAATTAGACCTGGTCTTCCAATTGGATATAAAGTAACTCTTAGAGAGCAAGATGCTAAAGACTTTTTAACATGGATTTTCAAATCAAAAGGAAATACATTAAAAAAATCTTCATTAGATAACCAAGGAAACTTTGCATTGGGAGTAGCTGAATATTTAGATTTATCTGGTATGAAATACGATGCAGACATTGGTATTATGGGATTTGAGTTAATGGCAACATTTACAAGACCTGGATTTAGAATTAAATCAAGAAGACTTAGAAAAGCTAAGATTCCTCAAAGACACAAAGTAACTCAAGAAGAAGTAGTTGAGTATGTTCAAAATAATTTCGGAGTGAAAGTAGAATAAAATGACTGCAAAAAATTTCGCAAAAGCTAAAACACAACTAGGAGCTAAACCTGCAAAATGGGAAAAATATGTTAAACATAATTCACCAAAAGCAAAATCTACTAAAGAAAATGCACCTCAATATGGAAAAGGAGCTAATAGATGTAGATTTACAGGTACTCCTAGAGGAGTAATCAGAAAATATGGACTGCAAATTTGTAGGAGAACATTTAGATTAAACTCACAAAAACTGGGTTTTAAAAAATTAGATTAGAGGTATAAAAATGACATTAAATGATCCTATTGCAGATGCACTTTCAAAAATTAATAATGCAACAAAAGCATTATACAAAGAAGTTGAATTAAAAAAGTCAAAATTCCTTGTTAATATTTTAACAGTGCTTAAAGAGAATGGATATGTTGGTTCATTCGAAGAGATTGAAGATGGTAAATCAGGAAAAGTTAAAGTTCACTTAGTTGGAACTATTAACAAATGTTCAGTTGTTAAACCAAGATATGCTGTAAAAGTAGAAGAGTTGGAACAATATGAACAAAGATTCTTACCAGCGAAAGGGTTTGGAGTAATTATTTTATCCACAAGTAAAGGATTACTAACACAAAACCAAGCTAAAGAACATAATGTTGGAGGTCAAATTGTAGCTTATTGTTACTAAATTATTTAAAATGACTCAAACAAAAAAAGAATGGCAAACATACGAAGTTGAAGTACCTCTAAATGGAGTACAAGCTTCAATTGAAGGTCACACTATAACTCTTAAAGGAGCTAAAGGTGAATTATCAAGAGAATTTAAATTTCCTTATGTTTCATTAGAAGTGAGAGGAGAAACAGTTGCTATTGTAACAAAAAGATTCACTCAAAGACAAAAGAAAATTATGCACACTTACAGAGCTCATATTACAAATATGATTAAAGGAGTAACTGAAGGATTTACATACACATTAAAAGTTGTTTATTCAAAGTTCCCTATCACAGTTGAGTTAAAAGGAGATGTATTTACAGTTAAAAACTTTTTAGGAGAGAAAGTTCCTAGATCAGTTACAGTTCCACAAGGAGTTAAAGTTCAAGTAAAAGGACAAGATATTACAATTGAAGGTACTGATAAAGAATTATGTGGTCAAGCTGCAGGTTTATTAGAACAAACTACTAAAATTTCACACCTTGATAGAAGAGTAATTCAAGATGGTGTTTTTATCACTGAAAAACCACATAGAAAATATTCATAGAGGCTAAAAAATGACAAAAGAATTAGTTAAAACAAGATCCCAGGTTAAAAAAAGAAAACCTACATATAAAAGGACTCAACACAACCAATTTGCAAAATTTAAAAATGATGTAAAATGGAGAAGACCTAAAGGTATGGGTAATAAAGAGAGAAGAAATAGAAAAGGTCATATTGGTACTCTAAGAGTAGGATATGGTTCACCTTCAGAAATTAGAGGTGCTAATAAAGATGGTTTATTTGAAGTATTAGTTCACAGAGTTGAAGATTTATCAACTATTGATTCCAAAACACAAATTGGAGTAATCTCCGCAACTGTTGGTGGAAGAAAAAAAGTTGAAATTTTAAAAGAAGCTCAAGCTAAAAAAGTAGCTCTTGCAAATGTTAAAGATGTTGCTGAGACTTTAAAATCATTAGAAAAAGCTCCAAAAACTGAAGCTAAAGCTAAGGAGGCTAAAAAATGAACTTAAAAAAGCAAAAACAATTAATTGCTAGATCTCTTGGAGTTTCTCCAAAAAGAGTTAAGTTATCAAATGCACCAGAACATAAAAAAGAAATTCAAGAATTAATTTCAAGAGAAGGTGCTAAAGATTTACTCTCAGAAGGTATGATTACAAAATCAGCACCTAGAGGTAACTCAAGAACTAGAGCTAACCACATTGCAGCTCAAAAGAAAAAAGGTAGAAGATCAGGTCACGGTTCAAGAAGAGGAACTGAGAATGCTAGATTTGGTGATAAAGATAAATGGATGATTAAAATTAGAGCTTTAAGAGCTTTACTTAAAAAATTCAAAGATGAAGGAAGATTAGAAACTTCAACATATAGAGATCTTTATAGAAAATCAAAAGGAAACTTTTTCAGAAATAAAAGACACATGCTTTTATTTATTGAACAAAACTCATTATTAAAATCAAAAGAAGGAGGAAAAAAGGAATAAACTCCTTTAATTTATTAAAATGAAAAATATTAACAAAAATAGAGTTTTTAGATATAACAGAAGAATTAGAGGTTTAACTGATTATAAACAAAGACTTAGATTATTAAAATCAGGTTTAACTAGAGCTGTTATTAGAAAATCAAACAACAATATGTTAGTTCAATTAGTTGATTACGCAGATCAAGGAGATAAAGTTCTTGTAAGTGTTAAATCAAATGAACTAAAAGCACTAGGATATACACTTCACACTGCTAATACTTCAGCTGCTTACTTAACAGGTATGCTTGCAGGTAAAAAAGCTCAAAAAGCTGGTGTTACTGGAGAAGTAATTGTAGATTTTGGTCTTCAAGAAGTAGCATTTGGAAACAAATTATTTGCTGCAGTTAAAGGATTACTTGATTCAGGTCTTCAAGTTAAAGTAGGAGAAGAAGTTTTCCCAGCTGAAGAGAGAATTAATGGTGAACACTTATCAGGTAAAGATGCTGGTAAAGTAATTGAAAAAGTTAAAGCATCAATTGAGGGTATGAAATAAAATGGCAGAAGAAAATACAAACAAACCAGCTGGTCAAGGAAATTTCAGAGGAAATCAAAGAGGTAACTTCAGAGGAAACCAACAAGGTGGACAAAGAGGTAACTTTAGAAGAGATAACAATAGAGATAGAAGACCTAGAAGAGAAGAAGTTGTTGAAGAAAAAGTTTGGGTTCCTAAAACACAACTTGGTAAAGATGTTGCTGCAGGAAAAATCTCTACAATGAGAGAAGTTCTTCTTTCAGGTAAAAAAGTAATGGAAACAGAAATTACTGATGCTTTAATTCCTGATATCTCAATGGAATTTATTAACGTTGGTCAGGCGAAAGGTAAATTCGGTGGAGGAAAAAGAAAACCATCAAAATCAACTCAAAAAATTACGATGGAAGGTTCATTAATGTCCTTCTCAATGATTGCAGTTTCAGGTAATAGAGATGGTGTTGTGGGTCTTGGTTTTGGTAAAGCAAGAGAAACAGTTCCAGCAAGAGAAAAAGCAGTAAGAAATGCAAAATTAGATTTAATTGTAATTAGAAGAGGTTGTGGTTCATGGGGAGCTTCACAATCAAATACTAACTCAATTCCTTTTGCAGTTTCAGGTAAATCAGGTTCAGTTACTGTTAAATTAATCCCTGCACCACCAGGTACAGGATTAGTTGCAGAAGCAGAAGTTAAAAAAATGTTAGAACTAGCAGGAATTAAAGACGTTTGGTCTAAATGTTATGGTTCAACATCAAATAAAACAAACTTAATGAAAGCTGCATTTAATGCTCTAAAAGAACTTCAAAAAGTGAGATTAAACCCTCAAATGATGGAAGGAAGAGCAATTAAAGATGGTGAAAAATCAGAATTCTAATGAATTCTAATTTTTATTTTAGATAAATTTATATTATTTCTATTTGATTTATTCTTATGAATGCAAGATATGCAATGTGTTTGGCAATTACTTTGACTAATGAAGACAAATTGGTTTTGGAAACAAGAAATTCTTTAGAATGTACTGTATTTGATTTTCCACATCAAAAAGTTTTTTTACATGTATTTGATGATATTGAATTAATTGTATCAAGAGATTCTCTTGAAGTAGAAGGATTTCATGCTGAGGCATTTCCACAACATACAGAAATTCCAAATAGATTAAGGTATGATATCTATATGGATAGGCTTGTTATTGATAAACTCTTATCAGAACCAGAAAATATTGTTACTGGAAATCATTTTGCAAGTAGGAGTTTTTATGACTGGTTCGATTTTAATTATTTTGGATTTTAATTTCTTTATCAATTACTTATATTTATAAACAGAATTTGATTATTTTTACTAAGTTAGATTTTCTATGACTAAGAAATTATGTCTTGAAATGAAAGCTTACAACATTTCATTATGAATACTTGAATTTCAAGTTTTAAATTCATAAGATGAGGTAAATAAAATGTCAAAATTAGCAGTTATTTTAATTAGAGGAACAGTTAACACTCACCCTGATGTGAGAAAAACTCTAGAATTATTAAGATTAAAAAAGAAACACGCATGTGTTGTTATTGAAGATAATGAAGTTTCAAAAGGAATGCTTCAAAAAGTTCAAGATTACGTAACATTTGGTCCAATTACTGAAGAAACATTTGTTGAATTAATTTCCAAAAGAGGAGAATTAGTAGGTAAAGCAAAAGTTGATGGTAAAAATGTTGATGCAAAAGCTGTTGCTAAAGAATTCTTTACAACTGGTCTAAAATTAAGAGATTTTGAAGAGAAATACTCACTAAAACCATTCTTTAGATTACACCCTCCAAAAGGTGGATTCGAGAGAGGTGGAATCAAACAACCAACTTCCAAAGGTGGAGTTTTAGGTAAAAGGGATGAAGCAAAAATTACAGCTTTAATCCAAAAAATGTTGTAAATTTTATTTACAACGACCAAAAATTTTTATAATTTTTGAGTATGATTTAACTATTTTTTATTTCTAAACATAGATTTATATTTCTGGAATTTTTTATTCAACTACTATATAAATTATAAATTCGAGAAATATTTTTTATATAAATTAAGATAAAATTAATGTAACTTTTTTTTAATTTCTGTTACTTTTAGTTTATACCCAACTTTAAATCCTTCAAATATTTCTTTTTCATGATATTTGAAATATTCTTTCATATCTAAAAAAACTTCTTTAAAAATATATTCTAATGTTTTTATTTTTTCATCATAATCATACGCAATTGGCATCTGCGGAATGATAAATGAAATAGTATTGGTTTGTACATTGTAGTAAATATGTTCAGGAATTAGATCACCATGATTAAATTTCATTTTTGTCATTTTTCCAAGTTGATATCCTAGGGATTGCATAATATGAGATGTATATTTAGGATTTTTTTCTAAGTACTCTAAAATAGGAATATAATTCTCATTAATTGATTCAAATAATATTTTATTTTCAATTAGTAACCTAATATCTTTTTGAGTTATATCGTATCCTTGAAATGTCATAGTAATTACTGAAAATTCTCCTTTATATTAATTTGTTTTATTTTTTACTTACTATCAGAGACAACAAAAAGAAAACTATATAAATTCTAGTTCTTTGTATTATTTATGAATGAGGGAATGCCAAATATTTCTATAGGATCTTTTAAAACTTTAGATGATCAGTTATCAGAAGTTACTCATTCTAATGAGATAATTAGGCAAGAACCATTACAAATTGATTTTGATTTTAATGAACCTAGATCTTATGAAGAGTTAAAGTTACTAGATAGACAAAATAAAATACCTCAAATAGAAGCTAAGAAAAAAGGTGTCGAAATTAGAAAAGAAATAAGAAGGCAAAGGTATAATAAAAGTATGTGTAATTTTAGTTATGGTTCATCAGGTGAGATATTATATAAGGGAAATCAGTTATGTAAACAAACTTTTACGTGGGTTAGGGATATTCATCAGAAACATTTAGTAGCTAGTCCTTTCAAGATTTCTACACAAGATGCAATCACTTACGCTATATTCTCAGCTGCGACAAATCTAGAAGGAAATGAAACGCAGTTTAAAAAACTAAAAGAAAGGTATGGGGGAAGATATCCAAATAATTATGGTAAATGTTTTGAAGAATTTTTAAAATTAGGAAATATTAATAGCGTTGGAAGAAAATATACCCAAAATAAGAATCCTTTTACTAGTATGCAATCATTTATTCAATCAATAGGTGGATATAGAAATTTCAGAAAAGAATTCTTTACTCATCCTAAAGAATTTAGAGATGAAATAGTAGATCAAGTTGATGGATTTGGAAATAAATTAACTTCATTTTTAGGATTAATGTTAGGAGTACATGATATTATGACAATTGATTTACATGTTTCAAGACAACTATATAGTTTAGGGAATTTTGATGTTAAATCAGAATGGGCATTTAATTATTTAAATTCAAAAGGAAATAAAAGAAGAGCTAATGCAGGAGGAATGGGTAGGGAGAATTATTTACGCCTTGAAGAAGAAGCAATGAAAACTTTTAGTACTTATCCAGAATTATGTGTTAATGGTGTTGTTAGTGGTAGTTTAGTGACTTGTCTTCTATGGGGTTCAGGAATAAGAGCTAGGAAATTAAAAGAAATACCTCAATTTTCTTTATTTCCAGAATTAGAACCACAAAAAAAAGAGTATATGCCTTGGCTATTTGATAGGGCTGCGTAAGAAAATGAATCAACTACAAAAAAAACAAGAAAATGAAATTAAATTTCCTCATCAAGTTCATGAAGAATCATGGGAAGATGGTTTTATTAATTTTGATTTATTCCCACAATTTGAAGATTCAGAGTTTAGAAAATTATTACAACACTATGCAAAAAAAGATGATTTAACTTTTCCTTTAGGTTTTGAGTATAATAAGGAAGGAGAATTTTTTATTGAAAAAGAATACATTAAATCTTTTCCCCTCCATCTTATAACAAATTCTGCAGAAATTAATGCAAGAGGAAATACCATTCATTTAGAACATGCAAAAAGATTAGGAAAATCTTTGGATGATATTGGTTTATTAAAACCAATTACTTTAGACCCTGTAGGAAGAGTTCCTGAAGGAGGACATAGAGAATTTGGTGCTTTAAGTATAGGGGCTGAGTATATTCCTGCAGAAACGAATTTAATTGATGGGGGAAAAATATCTGCAATGGCAGATTCTCAAGTTCATTATGCAGATCAAGATACAGTAGTTGGAGTGTGTCAAGGTTTTAGTTTAGGACATAGTATTGAAACACTGGCAGCTGCTACTTCAAAATCTCCAAGAACAATTAGATTTTTTGTTAATTTATTAAATGCAACTCCAGAATTATTATATGGGGTAAGAGAAAATTTAGTTTCATTGACTCATGCATGCGAATTAGCTCGTTTGAATAAACAAGATCAACTATTTGAATTGAAATTATTTTTAGAATCTGATGTAAAATTGTCAGCTAGGAAGTTAAGAAAAAAAGTAACAGCAGGAATTAAACTTTCAAATGATAATCCTACCTTAGAAGATCTTCAAAAAATGAAATTATCTAGAGTTTCTTCTAAGAAAAAATTTGAGGATTTGTTAAGTAAAAATGAAATAATTTTGCCAACTTATGAAGATAATTTTAAATTAACCTCTGATGAGAAATATATATTAAATTTGGACCCAGTACCTAAAGAAACAAAGCAAGGAAAAAATTTAATTTTACAACGTTTAGCTTTATTATACAACTCAGAATTTATTTCAACTTCTTTTTTAGATAACTTGGAAAGTAGGTTAGAATCAATAAATGTGATGAAAAATTTATCTTCATCAAAATCTTTAAGTAAATTAGTTTCTCAATATAGTTCTAACTTTGGTTTCAAACAAACTACACTATCTTCAGAAGATGCATATGCTATGTATAAAGAACTTTTAATTGAAGGTAAAAGTGTATTATTAAAATATCCTCACAGATATGAAATGAATGCAGATTTATCACAAATTTTGCCCTCTCCTGTTAATGTAAGAGGGACTAGAAAAGAAACAATTCAAAGTGCTCAGAGTTTAGTGCCGTCTATTAAAAATTTTGGAGTCTGTCAGGCTATATTATGTCATATTAATAAAGATGGACATGTAGAAACTATTGTTGGAAATAGAAGATATGAAGGTAGTTTATTAGCAAAATCTTCAACGATTCCTGCTTGTATTGTAGAAAGAACATTATCCAAAAAAGAAATTTTACTAATTCAATTAATCGAGGATTCTCAAAAAACATATACTGTTTTAGAGAGAGCTTCTAGATTAGGAAATAACTATAGAAATTCTAGGGATTCTGGAATGTCACATGAAGAAGCCTTAAATGACGTTAAAAATGCATCAAATTTATCTCTTAGACAACTTGAAAGATATTTACTTTATGATAATTCATTATCTCCTCAAGTTAAAACTCTTTATTCTTTTTCTAAGGATAATTTTTTAAAACAAGATTATTTAGATGAATTAGTTAACTTTGAAAAATCCAAACAACAAGTTTTAGTTCCAATTTCCATATTTAGGAGTAATTATGATCCTAATAAATTTCAAAGTATTTCACAAAGTATCTATGATACAGATAATTCTTTATTTAGTGAGGAAGTTGATACAAATCTAATTATGCTCAATGAAGCAACTCAATTTGTATTAAATAATTTAAGATAAGATGGCAGATTTTAAATCGTTTTCAGATAAAGGAGTTCAATTTACATTTAATGAAGAAAAAGCTATTGAAGTATGTACTCATTTTTTTCACCAATTTTTAGATAAAGGCTCTTTTTTTGCAAGACATCAACCACCTCAATTTAAATTTTTTCCTAAAGTATTAGGCAACTCACCTTATAATATTGCTAATTATTTTCTTAATTTAGTCATTTTAGATGTAGGTGACGTATCAGATCAACTATATAAAAGAGTAAGTACTTTTGCTAATGCATTTTTTCAAGAACAAGGAACACATTTTTTTACACCTGAGAATATTTTATCATTTGATAATCCAGAAGCTTTAAGAAAATATATGAATGAATATTGGAGAGTGGGTATTGGATTTAAGAGAAAGTTTACTTTTATGATGGAAAACGCTCAAAAGATATTAGATTCTAAAATAAATTTAACTACATTAGATGAACAATCAAATTTTGATATTTTAAAAAACAGGGAAGTACTAAGAGGATTTTCAGGTATTAATATTAACTCTTCTTTATATCAGAGATATATGATAGATTTTAATCTATGGAGATTTGATAATAGTGAGGAATTAGTTGTAAAAGTAGATACACATAAAGTTAGATTTCCTTTTCAGTTTGGCTTTTATAATTGTGATTTAACTAATTCAAATAATGGAAATTTAGTTTCTTGGCATAGGGGAAAATTCGAAGAGTTATTTGAAGAAATGTATAGAGACATTGCAGTTCAGATTGGTAACAATGAGGGTTATACTCCATTAGAGGTTTTAAAAGGTCTTGATGAAATTATTTGGAGATTAAGAGCAAGTTATTGTTCACAGAATTCTATGAAACAATGTATAAATCATTGTGAATTTTCTGAAAATTGTAACGGAAATCCATACCTTACAACTCAGATTTCAACAAAAATAAAAACAACAACAATGGGGAATCAGTATCAAATCTCTTTACTAGAGGATAATTTATCTCAAGATGAATTAACAAAGTATAATCCTAAAGGACTTATCGATAGAATTTCAGGCAATCAAATTTTTCCAAAACCAGGAAATATATATCCTTTTGTTGATGTGAGGAGAGAAAATATCCCTATAAAACAAGCAGATGATCTCTTGGATAGCCAAATTCCTTTATTTTAATTACTCAAAGTATTTTGAGTATCTCAATTTTTTTTGAGAAGGGATATATAAAGATTTATTATCATAACCTATTATGAAACAATATAGGGATTTGGTAACAAGAATACTTGACGAGGGAGAATATAGGGAAGATAGAACTGGTGTTGGAACAAAATCTATTTTTGGGCATCAAATGAGATTTAATCTTCAAGAAGGATTTCCTCTGCTTACTTTAAAGAAAACTAATGTGGATGCAATTATACATGAATTACTTTGGTTTTTAAAAGGTGATACTAATATCGCTTATCTAAAAGATAATAAAGTTAACATATGGAATGAATGGGCAACAAAAGACGGCGATTTGGGTCCTGTATACGGAAAAATGTGGAGGTCTTGGGATGTAGGTGATGGCACAACTGTTGATCAAATTTCAGATGTTATTTCTCAGATAAAAGAAAATCCTTTCTCAAGAAGACTCATTGTATCAGGTTGGAATCCTGCTTATTTACCTGATACAAAATACTCTCCAAAAGAAAATGCAGAAATGGGAAAACAAGCATTACCTCCTTGCCATACATTATTTCAATTTTATGTACAAAAAAATAAGCTCTCTTGTCAACTTTATCAAAGATCAGGAGATGTTTTTTTAGGAATTCCTTTCAATATTGCGTCTTATGCATTACTTACACATATGATTGCTGAAATTACTGATTTAGGTGTGGGTGGGTTTGTTCATACTTTGGGTGATGCCCATATCTATAAAAACCATTTTGATGGTGTTGAAACTATGTTATCTAGAGAAGAATATGAATTGCCTACTTTATCTATTTCAAAAAATGCTTCTTCAATAGATGAAATTACTTATGAAGATATTAAAATTAAAAATTACAAATTTCATCCTTTTATTAAGGGAAAAGTAGCAATATAGTCCTTTTCTTTTAGTTATTAGTGATAAGTTATTGCATAATTTTAAAAAT
>JAYYJK010000137.1:0-2675 GCA_036146255.1 Nanobdellota archaeon | reverse complement strand
TTACACCACAAATAGATATAATTTCATTGAGTAGAAGATATTATGAAAAAGCACTCCACAACACCGATAAACCTGATAGAATAAGAAAAGGAATACAGCTGTTTTCATTACTCCATCACCTCTCACACCTACCATTTATGGAAGAAAATAACTCAAAAAACATAGGTAGGCACATCTCAAATACCAAACAAGTATACTCGATGATTCAGAACAATGATTCTCTATCTTTTTTAAGAAACTAGCAATTTTACTTTTTTATCAATTTGAGAAATAATTAAATCGTAAGTTTGAGAATCAGCATTAATTGGATCTTCTATCTCCCAAAATTCAACATGTTTAGAATTTTGCAAAAATAATGGCCAAGTATCTTTCTCTGCCATAACAATAATTTTATCTACGCCAACAATATGTTCTTCTTTTAATTGATTTCTTCTAGCAAAAGAAATATCACATCCAAGAGCAAGCATTTTTGGAAAAAGATAGGGGAGAGTCACAACTTCTTTAATTGGTTGATTTTCTATCTCAACAATAGTCCCATAAGATGCACATTTGTAAGATGTATATTTCTCATAGAGTGCCTGTGCTATTTGAGACCTCCCAATATTTTGTCTACAAACAAAAATAATATTCATAAAATAGCTAAATAAAGTTAAATATATATAATTATGGCATTATAAATGAGTTATAACTACCAAATATTGCACAATTTTTATAAATAGAAAATTTGAGAGAATACTAGGAACACAATGATGCAAAAAATATCCCATGAAAGAGATGCAAATATTACCTTTGATGAAGAAAATCACAATTATTTTGTTAACAAAAAAAAAATTGATTATTCAGTAACTGAATTTATCCACCAATTTTTCCCAGAATTTGATGCTGATCAAGTAATTGATACTTATTATGACATGTGGCAAACAAATGAGAGATCACCATATTTTGGACTTCAAAAAGAAGAAATTAAAGAGCAATGGAAAGCAAATGGGGAAGAAGCTTCAAGACTTGGATCTAAATTACACAAAGATATTGAAAGATTCTACAATGGAGAAGATGTAACTAATTTTTCTAAAGAATACGCACATTTTGAAAAATTTCACAAAGATTACTGCGATTTAGAACCACTAAAACAGGAATGGTGTATCTATGATGAAGAACTAGGAATTGCAGGGTCTATTGATGCATTATTTAAATTAGAAGATGATATCATAATCATTGATTGGAAAAGGTCAAAAGAAATTAAAGAACAATCTCAAGAACAAGGATTTTATCCACTCACACATCTACCAAATGCAAACTACTGGCATTATTGTCTTCAATTAAATATGTATAAATACATACTAGAAAAAAATTATGGATTAAAAATTGCAGGAATGAACATTGTAGTAATGCATCCAAATCAAGATACATACCAAGTACTCAGTATCCAAGATTTAAGTAATGAAATCAATGATCTAGTTGAGCTTAGATTAAAAGAATTAAAATCTAGTTAATATTTTGATAATATTTTTTCTCAATTTCATCTCTAGTAACTGGTTTTGAAAACAAATATCCTTGAACATAAAAATTAAAACCTAACTCTTTTAATAATTCTAATTGCTTTTTTGTTTCAACTCCTTCACAAATTATTTGCTGATTATTATTTGTTGCAAAATCTAAAAGGGTTTTAATTAAAGTAAGAAAATAAGAACTATGAGATGTTGTTATACTATCGATAAAATATTTATCTAATTTTATTCCAGAGAAATGATGTTTTGATAAAAATTCCAAATTACTAAAACCAACACCAAAGTCATCTGCATACAAAGTAAAACCACGAGAAATTAAATCCTGAGAAATATCTTCAGGAGTTATCTTTTTTTTATTAATAGAAGAATATTGTTTTGAAGAAGTAGTCTCTGTAATCTCTAATTTAATCTCTGAGAAATCTAAATTATATGTTTGAAGGAGTTGAGATAGTTTCCAAGGAAGTTTTGGGTTTGCGAGTGCAGATTGAGAAATATTTACACTAATTGGAAAAACCCTACCATATTTTTGTTTTAAAGTGTGTTGAAATATACATACCTTTTCTGCTACATATTCTGTTAATATATGGATTATCTCAGTTTGTTCAGAAATTAAAATTATTTTTTGAGGATTGATAAAAATTCCATCTTTTTTCCATCTCAGTAATGCTTCAAAATATAATATGGTCTTCTTATCAGGTGAAAATACTGGCTGATATACTAAGTCTAACTCATCTTCTTCAATTGCCAAAAGAAGAGTATTTTTTATCATAAATTCTTCCCATGCATCTTCATAATTTTTTTTATGGTATTTTGAATAATATTTTAATGAATGTTCTGCATGATATAGTTTACTTACTCTAGCAAAAGTAATACAATCCAGAAAAGAACTTGAATCATCTGGAAATGTTGATGAACCAATAGAATAAGGAATAGAAATAGAATAATCACCTATTTTTATTGAACCATACAATTCACCTAGAATTCTTTTTTCAATATCATCTAAAAGAGAATCATTTTGAATAACAACAAAAAGATATTCATTTTCTCCTAATTTGAGATACCTATGCTTTGAAATTTTTGCAATATGACTTTCAATTCCATTAGTATAGAGTTCTTTATCATTATCCTGAAAAAATATTTTTTGTTTCTCAAATTCTTTTAAAGAAA
>JAYYJK010000136.1:0-10172 GCA_036146255.1 Nanobdellota archaeon | reverse complement strand
TTTAATTCATGTTCATAGAGTTGTGGTGATAATAATATTTCATTATTTCCACTCAAAAAAACTCCAATTAAGTCTGTACTTAATACTTGAAGAGTATATACTGGAACATCTAAAACATTTTCAATTTCTTTTTTCTTTTTTTCATCAACTTGTTTACCTAAAATTGCAAACTTATCATTTACAAAAAAAAAGAGTCCAATATTTGCATTTCCTTCAAATTCCATTAATGCTACTTTGTTTGTCATAGAAAAAAGAGTATGTTTGATATTATAAATATAACTTCTTTCAAATTCTTAATAGAAAACAGTTTTAATCAAATTATTATTATTTTTTGACTAATTTATTTACAAAAAAATTCATTATATTTCCTGGACCATAAATTAGAATAATTTCTGAACAAACCAAATCATAAATGTTTATAAATTTCAAATCATAAGTAATCTTATGGTAGCTTGTGAAATGTGCGGAAAAGATGTACCAACTTTAAACAATGCAGTTGTTGCAGGAACACAAATGAAAGTATGCTCATCATGTTTAAGACATGGAAACTCAATTGAAGAGAAAGTAGAGCCAAGTAAAACATTCTATAAAAAAAAGAAAGCTCAGGCTATTGAGTTGGCAGTAGTTGATAATTATGCAAGTATGATTAATTCAGAACTCTCAAAGCGATCAATGAATGTTCAACAATTAGCAAGAGCTGTAAATATTAAAGAAAGTTCACTAAACAAGTATCTTAGTAACAAAATCAAAATAGATGTTCTCACTGCAAAAAAGATAGAAAAGTATTTAGAGTTATCATTAACAAAAGAAGTAGAATCAGTAAATGTTCAGGATTATATGAACGAAGAATCTCAAGAAGAAGCATCTTCATTAGGTGATTTATTGATGAAACAATTAAAAGAAAAAAATAACAAATAAAAATGGAAGTATTTATTCAATTATTAAATTACACAGTATTAGGAAATGAAATTTGGAGAATTTTATTTGCAATACTAGCATTAGTTTTAGCACCATTAATCGCTAGAATATTAAATTATATATTAAACAATTTTCTTAAAAAATGGGCAGATAAAACAGCAGTTCACTTTGATGATATTTTATTTAATTCATTAAATCCATCAATGACTATGTTTGTATTTGCAGGAATGTTTTATATTGGAACTCAACAATTAAATCAAGGAGATTATTCTGCAGTTTTTGATTCAGCATTTAACTTACTATTAATTTTTCCAGTTGTATACTTTTTAATTAAGTTTTCAACTGAAGCAATTGCTTTTTATCTTAAAGGAGATAAAGAAACAATGAAAAAAAGGAAAGTAAATGAAGCAGCAATTGATCTATTAATGCAAATAATTAGAATTGCACTCTTTATTATTGGTATTTTACTTGTTATTTCAAATTTAGGATATAATGTAACTGCTCTTTTAACTGGACTTGGAGTTGGAGGTCTTGCCTTTGCTCTAGCAGCACAAGATATTTTAAAAAACTTTTTTGCAGGAATAGCATTAATTTTTGATAAAACTTTTGGAAAAGGAGAAAGGGTACAATTTGAAGGAAATTCAGGAATTATTGAAGAGTTAAAGTTAAGATCAACAAAATTAAGAACTTATGACGGAACACTTTTAACAATTCCAAATGCGATGCTTGCAGACAATATAGTAGAAAATGTAACTAAAGTTCCTAGAGTAAAAGTAAAAATGACTCTAGGTCTAGTTTATGGAACATCTTCAAAACAGATGAAAAAAGCAAAACAACTCATTCAAAAAGTACTTGATAATCATCCAGATGTAGATGAGAAATCAACGACAATTTACTTTAATCATTTTGGAGCATATTCATTAGACATTGATGTATATTACTATGCTAAAAAGTTAACTATGGCAGACTGGGCACAAAGGACTCAGATGAAAGAAGATGTTAACTTAGGGATCATGGAAGAATTTGAAAAAGCAAAACTTGAGTTTGCATATCCTACGCAGACTATTGAGTTAAAAAAAGAAAATTAATTTTCTTTCTTTTAAATTGATATGATCTTTAGATAACAAACATATATAAATCATTTTTTCTCATTTCATTTTATGAATTTACAAGAATACATTAGAACAGTAGAAAATTTTCCTAAACCAGGAATTTCATTTAAAGATATATCTCCATTAGTATCATCACCTGAGGCACTAAAGGAAGTTATCAGTCAGTTAAAAGAAAAAATAGATTTCTCTCAAGTTGATAAAATAGCAGGTTTTGATGCAAGAGGTTTTTTATTTGGTCCTCTGCTATCAGTTGAATTAGGAATTCCTTTTGTAATGATTAGAAAAAAAGGAAAACTACCTGGTAATTGTGTAGAAATTTCTTATGATTTAGAATATGGTTCTGCTGAAATTGAAATACAAGAAGATGCAATACACAAAGGTGAAAATGTTGTATTAATTGATGATTTACTTGCAACAGGTGGTACAGCAAAAGCAGGATGTGATTTAGTTGAGAAATTAGGTGGTAATGTTTTTGTCTTAGCTTTCATCATTGAGCTAGAATTTCTTGAAGGTAAAAAATTATTTGATAAATACCAAGTAGAGAGTTTAATTAAGTATTAATCATCTCTTCAAATTTAAATCCAGTTTGTTTCATCTTTATTAAATCTGCAACATAGTTCTCAGATTTTGTTTTCTCAAGTTCTGAGGTGGGACAGAAAAACCATTCTTTTGTCTCAAACTGAACTCCAACCCAAGCTTCAGCACCAAAGGTTCTTGCAAAATATTCTAAATCTAATATTTCTTGATTACTAAAGTACTTCTTTTTTGCAGAGACAACTTTAATTTCAAAAACAATTTTTCTATGTGAATTTCCTGCAAGTAAATCTGGTGCAGGATACTTTGTAGAACCAGACCCTGCAACTCTTATACAACACCATCCTTCTTCCCAGAATTTATGGATAAGCTCATTTTCTGCTTTAGTTCCTGCTGCTTTTCTTTGTCTTGGAGATTTAAATACCATTTTTTATTATTGTTTCAGAATGTTCACATAAAGAAAAATAAACAAAGTGATTTTTAAATCACGTTTACCATTTTCCTATCTAATAATATTTAGATTTTTTCCTTTAAAAAAGAAATGTCTATGAAAGGTAGAAAAATTATATATTTTTCTCAATTGTAACAAATGTAAATGGTTCTAAGATAATTGATTTTTTCTTTATTTCTTGTTTTTTATTAGAAATATTATAATATGTTATATACTGTTTTTTGGAACTATTCTTGATAATTTTCAAAAAAGGTTTCGAAAAGGAAATAGCAACATCCATATTTTGAGTTAATTTCCTATCTTTCAAATAGTTTTGAATCTGGGAAAAAAACTCAGAAGTTTCAAGCTTATATTCATATTCCTCAAGAGAAAATTTCCTTCTATGTAAGGACCTATTTTCTTTAGTTTTCTTATATGATTCAACATCATTTTCTTCACCAATTAAATCTAAATAATAAAAAAGAATCTCTCCACTCATCTGAGTTAATATATGCAACATTAAAAGATATTTCTCTCTAACGGAATTTCCATCTAAGTCTTTTAAATATGAGTAAAATGTAGAATTAACTTCATAAGGTTCTTCAATATTAGTTTTTTGATTTTGTCTGTAATTTATTTTTATATTTTTTTGTTTAAGTAAAGAAATATAAGTATCAAATTCTTCTTCTTTTAAAATTCGTTTAATTCCTGAAAGTGCATAACCATCATGATTTGAGATATAAAATAAAGATTGTTTATGTACTTTTTTAGTTTTATTAAACCATTTAACAAAATAAGAAAAATCTCTATGGTACATACAATAAAACAATAAATGAGAAAATGAAAATTGATAAATATAATCAGAATTAGATTTAGATAAATATGCAAAATTTTCTTTATCTGAGAAATTAGCTTCTGTTACAATTGAGATAGTATTATTTAAGTATTTAATACTTCCAATAAGTAATTTAGTAAATTCATAGGTTTCTTTTAAATTAGAACAACTAGTATGTGATTTTTTGATAATATAGGGAATTGCATCAAGTCTTAGTGCAGATATAGAATGCTTAATATAATATTCAATAATATATAATAATTCATAAAAAACTCTTACTTCTTTTAAATTCAAATCAACTTGATTGGGACTAAAGGTAGTAAGAACTTTTTTGTTTTTAATTGTTGTAAATAGGGGTGTTGTTCTTGGTCTTACAATAGATGTATAATCAAACTTTTCATCGTATGTTATGTAAAATTTCTTATAATACTTCTCTTCTTTTTGAAATTTTTGAAACCATGTATGTTCATTTGATGTGTGATTAAAGATAGCATCAATCATTATTTCATATGTTTTAGATAATTCTTTAATATCCTCCCATGATCCAAATGAAGTATCTATTTCTTTATAACTAGATGCTGCAAAACCACCATCTGCATTACTTTTAAACATAGGGAGTATATGAACTGATTTAAAATAAGAGTGCAAAGATTTTTGAGTTAATAACTGAGTAAGATTAGATAAATTTTTTACAGAATTTGGATATGTCAAAAGTATAGGTCCTTTTAATAATTTAATAGGATGTTTTTTTTTAATTCTCTTAATTATAGTAATAAACTCAGAGACATTTTCATAAGGATAACATTGTTCAAATAATTCTTTGAGAGAAGAAATGTTCATAGCTATTGCTTTGAATTAAAGTATATAAAGATTAAGTACATTCCGGAGCAGTGAATCAATAACTTTAAATTAAAAAAATATGTATTTGGTTTATGGATGAATCATTACAAGAACAAATAGAATTATATATTTTGACAAATTATCAAGATTATTCAAAAGAAGTTCTAGTAAATGAATTAATAAAATCAGGTCTCTCCAAAGATGATGCAAATCAAATTTACAATTCAACTATTAAAAAAATGTTGAAGCCTTCTCAAAAAATGCATCATACTAACTCAAGTATTGTTCCGTATCTATTACTTTTTATTTTATTTGTATGTATTGGAAGTTTGATTTTTTTATTTTAATTTTTCAAGCTTCTTAAAATTAAATTTTTAAAAATCACCACTAAAATCTTGAACCTTATCTAACTTTCTCGCAGCGATAATATCATCAATTCTTAAAATCATACAAGTAGCTTCAGTTGCAGATTTAATTGCTTGTTCTTTCACATTTATTGGTTCAATAATTGATTCTTTTAAGGTGTCTTTTACAACTCCTTTAAATCCATTAATTCCAGAATGAGCATTTCCTTCTCTATGATTTTTAGATAACTTAGATAACATATCAATTTCATCAAAGCCTGAGTTTAAACATAGAGTTTTTGGAATAACTAAAAGAGCATCAATAAATGATTTTGCAATAATATGGGATTTGCCCTCAAGGGAGTTTAAGTATTCTTGTGATTGAAATTCAAGTTCACACTCAATTGCTCCACCACCAGCAACAATTCTCTTTGATTTTAATATAGATGCAATATCTCCTAGAGCATCATCAATTGCTCTCTCCAACTCATCTCTGAAATGTTTAGTGGATCCTTTAAGAAGAAGTGTTAATGCCTTACTATTTTTAACACCTTCAACAAACACATAAAGTTCATTCTCGATTTCTTTAACAGTTACATCAGAGCATGTTCCTAGATTTTCCTTTGACACATCTTCATAAGATGAAACAATTGGACAATTAAGTGCAAGAGATAACTTCTCAAGATCTGATTTTCGAGTTCTTCTTGTCGCTAAAATACCTTCCTTTGCAAGATAATATGCAACAGAGTCATCAATTCCTTTTTGGCATGCAATAAAATTAACGCCAGTTTGTTTAATCTTATACACTAAATTTTTAAGGTAATTTTTCTCAGATTCAATAAATTGTTCATATTCTTCTAATGAATTAATATTTACTTTTGCATCTGATTCGAGCTCTTGGATTTCAAGTGCAAAATCAACGAGTAAAACTTTAGGATTTTTAAGATGTTTAGTCATATTTGGATGTGCAGGATTTTTATCTAAAACAACTCCATTAATGATCTCACTATCTTCTAAGCTTCCAGGTATTTTTTGCACTTTTAATTTATTGAAATGTAGTGTGTCTTTATCTCTTAATTCTTGGGTAATCTCAAATAAAATACTACTTAACTGTTCCATATCAAGTTCTGCAATTTTTCCAGTCATTGCTGTTTTTGCAATATCTTCAATTAATTTCTTAGAATCTTTTTTGACTTCAGTTGATGAACTATGTAAAAGTTTCAAAATTTCTTTAGAAGTTTCCTTAAAACCTTTAACAATTAAGTTAGGATGGATATTTTGTGCGAGTAATCCTTTAGCATTCTTTAACAATTCTCCTGAGATCAAAACTGCAGAAGTTGTTCCATCTCCTACTTGGGATTCTTGAGTTTTTGCAACATCAACTAAAATTTTTGCACCCGGATGTTCAATTTCCATTTCTTTGAGAATTTTCACACCATCATTTGTAACAATACTCTCTCCCATAGAATCAATGAGCATTTTATCAAGTCCTTGTGGTCCCAATGTTGTTTTTAGAAGTTCAGATAATGCAATTGCTGCTTGAATATTTGACTCTCGTGCATCAAGTCCTTTAGTTCTTTGCGTATCTTCTTGAAGTATATCTTGTTTTTTCATTTTTAGAGTTTTGAAAAATGTAATTCATAAATTATTAATTTATGTTTTTTCATCTAGAAAATATGAGTTTATGTTTTTTATAAACTTTGAGTAATCAAGTAGTATCATTTGCTAAAAATATTTAAAAATAAATTAAGTTTTATTCTCTTAATGGATACTGAAAAGCTTATTTTTGAAAAAAATAAATCAACAAACCCTTTTCAAAATAAGTTATCTAAAGAAGATTATTCTACTTATAGAAATTATTTTTTAAGTTCGAATTCCAAATATAGGGATTATGAATATTTAGTATTGTGCGAGATTATTTCAGATTTAAAAGAACATAGTTCAAATGTTATGGGTATTAATTCTTTGAGTTCTGGTTTAAAAATTTCCCAATACCAGAATAATTTTTATGAATTTAGAGTAGAGTCCAAAGATTTTTTAGAAGATAAATTAATAAGAATAAATTCATTAAATAAAGAAGAATTAATTACAGCATTTGTAGTGTATGAACTTTATAGAAGGTATTTTTAAAAATATTTATTTAAAGCTTTCATTACTTTCCAGCTTTAATCTCGATAATATCTCCCATATTTACTGGGTGATCTTTACCTACCATTCTTCCTGTTTTAATATCGATTGCTTTTACAAAGTTTTTCCCAAAATCTGTGTGTAATCTAAATGCAAAATCAAGTGCAGTTGTTCCTTGTGGCATTAAAAAACAATCAGGCAAGGTATTTCCATTTTTATCTTCAAGCTTAACCCCTCCAGGACAAATTGCAATCATTTTAAGTAAGTCAAACATTGCGGAATTAATACAATCTTGAACTCCAGTTCCATTTGGCATGGAAGAAATTGTATCTTTGATTTTGTTGAGTCCATTAATTTGTGCTTCATTTAATTTAGATTCATCTTTAATCTCAAAGCTTTTCTCACCTGGAATGTAGGAAATAACTTCAGCTTCAGCAGCTTTTTTCAAATTATATTCATATTCAGCAATAACAGGCATGATGATATATCCTGGAAACTGTTCTTTTAGCTTATTTAATTTCTCTTCCCATAAGTTATTATTTTGAATTGCATCACATTTATTTGCTGCAATTACCATAGGTTTAGAAATTTCCCTAAGCTTTGAAGCGAGTTCTTTTAAATTATCAGAAATGTTTGTCTTATCTAACTTTAACTCAGAAATTGCTTGAAAAATATGCCTTTCTTTGATATTAAGTCCAGATAACACAGTAATTAGTGCATCTTCAATTTTCATATCTTGCATTCTAATTTTTTTATCAATATTTGCCCAATGTTTCTCAATAATATTGAGATACCATTGATTTAACTCAACTTCTAAGAATTTAATATCTTCTGCAGGATCATATGAGTTTAAATCAACAGGTTCTCCTTTTTCATTAGTTGATCCAGACAAATCAATAACATGAATCAATGCATCAGCCTGAGAGAGATCATTTAAAAATTGATTTCCAAGACCTTTACCCTCTGAAGCTCCAGGAACAAGTCCTGCAACATCAATTACTTCAGTAGGCACAAATCGATATTCTCCTAAAACATACCCTTCTCTAGGGTTTGAGCTTTTATCAAAGTGTTGCGCCGGGTCTTTAATTTTAACATATCCAATTGCAGAATTTGCATCAATTGTAGTGAAAGGGAAATTTCCTGATTCTGCTGCAGCTAATGTAAGTGCTCTAAAAAATGCTGATTTTCCAACATTTGGTTTTCCAACTAGTCCAATAATCATAGAAAATAGTAGAAGGGAGATCTTTTTAAAGGTTGAGATTTGTAATAATATATGCCATTAATAACAATAAATGTAAATTCTGACGAACAAGGTATTTTCTTGTCAAAAATAATAGAAGAACTTAGAATCTTTGCAGCAAAAAAATTATCTTGTAACGGAAGAATACTAAATAAAAATGAGATTAGTATTAGAGTTAGTAAGTCAATAATCTCAAAATCAATTGCAGATATAGAATTAACAATTATGGCTTACTCTTATGCGGAGAGAATTGATAACCAAGACAAAATTTGCTTACAATTTAAAGAATTTTTAGAAGAGAAATCAAAAGAAAAATTTACCTTTTTCATTTGGTTACAATTATCTGAGTTGGGACACAGCGTGGAAGAATAAGAAATAAGTAGTTCTTTATTATTATTATAATGATGTCTAGGTGACCACAAATAAAAAATAGCTTTATAAATTGTGGTCACCTATCAATTATATGGTATTTCTTGAAAAACAGAAAAAAAATGGAAAAATATTTTATTATCTAACTCAAACAGTTAGAATTTCAGAAAAAAAGTACAAAAAAATTAGACATTTTCTTGATTCTTTTGATAGAGAATTAGATACTTCAGAAGAAAAACTTTTAGAAATAGAACATTTAGAAGAATTTGAAGAAATTCTAGAAAATCAAAAACCTTTAACTCAAAAAACGGATTATAAACATTCAATTTTCTTTGAAGATCAATGGGAATTATTTTCTAAAGAAGATTTGGAAGAAATAAATGAAATAAAAAAGCAGTATCAAAAATTACAATCTGAAAAAAATAGAATATATAATGCTAAAATTAGAGAAGAATTTTTAATTAGGCATAGTTATGATACTAACAGAGTTGAAGGAAGTACATTCACATTAGAAGAAACAGAAGCTCTTCTAACTAAAGGACTCATTATAGAACCTCACAAACAAAGAGAAGTATATGAAATATCAAATATCTCTGATGCTTTTGATTTTATTGAAACTTACACAAAAGGTCTAAATTTAAAATTTATTAAAGAATTACATAGAGAAGTTACAAAGAATACTTTAACATATTCAGAATCAGAGGGAGAATTTAGAAAAAAAGGAATTAATGTAAAAATGGGAACTAATCCATATAGGACAGTTCCAGGTAGTGATGTTCAGAAAATTATGAAACAAGCAATTGACAAATTCAAAGAAAACCACAAAAAAAGATCTTTAGATTCAATTGTGAGATTTTATGTTGCCTTTGTCGCAATTCATCCATTTATTGATGGTAATGGTAGAACGTCAAGAATGCTTCTTAATTATCTTTTAATGCAAGAAGGTTTACCACCAATAAATTTTTTAGATAAATATCATAGTAAACATATTAAATACTTAAATCAAGCAATGAATGGAGATGGTTTTCAATCAATTGCTGCATTTATAATGAATAGAATAAGACTCAATCATTGGACTAATAGATAGGAAATTTATTTAAGTAATATTAATTATAGTACTGATATTTGCGGTGTATAGTTTTAATAAGAATAAGTTTATTATTTGTAAAAATAATTTTAATTAATTATTTTTCAGCTTTAGCTGTTTCTTTTTTATCAGCTCCTTTTTTAGCTTTTTTTTCTTGAGCTTTTGGAGTTGATTTTTTTTTATCTTCTACTTTTTTAGTAACTTTGATTCCTTCTTTTTCAAAAGCTGCTAAAACATCTTTAGTTGATGCTCCTTTTTTAACATCTAATGTTTTGTTTAATGGTTCAATGTGAGCTACGTTTACTTTTTTTCTTCTCACATTACCATCAATTGTTA
>JAYYJK010000135.1:0-2888 GCA_036146255.1 Nanobdellota archaeon | reverse complement strand
CTCAAAAGCCACAGATAGATGATTTCTCTCCTTTGTGGGTACCATACAAGATGTTCCTAAGAAATGAAGTTTAGAAACCATAGTTTACCCCCAAAATATTGTTTTTTATAATAAAAATAGCATTCATTTTTTGTTATCTAAAAAAAGGTAAGAAAAAGTACTTTATAAATAAAGTGTTAATATGAAATTATTGAAGTAATAATCCCATAGAAGATCTTGGAAGTAATGAAGGAGAATTAACGCCTAAAGAACCAAGTAATGTCTCACTTTGACCATATTCCACAATTAAGACATCTTCTCCATCTCCGAGATCCTCTAAAACATCTTGATACATACCTATTTCATCAATAAAACCTACTTCTAATGCAGTATTACCATTAAAAATCTGACCTTGTGACCAATTACTAACTAAATCATAAGGCAAATCCCTAGATTTTGCAACATTTGAGATAAAAATTGAATGAGTCTCATCAAGTAACTGTTGAATCATTACTTCCTCTTCTTGAGTCATAGCTCTATAAGAAGATCCAATATCCTTGTACTCACCAGCAGTAAGTCTTCTATAACTAATATTGTACTCTTCAATAAACTCCTCAAATGAAAGACCAGCCATTGTAACTCCAATAGAACCTAAGAGAGACATCTCTGATGCATAGAATCTATCTGCAGAAGTTCCAATCCAAAATGCTCCTGATGCTGCAGTATCACCTGCTACTGCATATACCTTAATTCCTTGTTCTTGTGCATAATCAATTGCATTTGAAATCTCTTGAGTTGCAACTGCAGATCCACCACCGGAGTTAATATCAAGTAAAATACCCACATGAGTTGGATCATTAGCAACTGACCTAATTTGATTTGCAATTTCTCTTGAAGAAATACTTTCCCCATAGAGCACAGAATATGAACTCTCAGACATAATTGAACCCTTAATTGGAATCACAGCAATCTTTGAAGACATAGAATAGGAAAAAGATGAAATAATTGAACTTAGAACAAATAATCCTAAAATAATCAGGGCAATTTTTTTGAAACTAAATCTTGAAGCTTTCTCTTTTTCTTCTGAATCTTTGTTTTTATCTAATTTAACATAATCAGCCATAAATACTATGTATCTAGAATATTTATAAAATAATGCTGTAATTATTAAAAGTAAATGAGGATGATGGGATTTGTGCTCAACAATAAACATTCTTGGCACCTAAGGAAACTTTTTGAGCTTTGCTCACAGAGTGCAAGAATAAGTGAAACGAATACATAGTATAAAGTTCAAGCCCATTGTAAGATATAGAAATTGTTAATGAGAGTAGTGGGATTTGAACCCACGAACCATTGCGGACTCGATTTTGAGTCGAGCGCCTTTGACCAGACTGGGCGATACTCTCAAAAATAAATTTAATTGGTTTAAACACCCAAGTAATAAACTTACAAACATTGCATTTAAATAATTTATTGTTTATAGGGTCCAAGTTAAAAATACATAATGTTTAAAAAGAAAGAATTATTAAAAATTCTATGAAAAAAAGGTTTCAAAAGAAAGAAAAAATTAATTTTCTTCTTGAAAGCAAACATTACAAAAAACTTCACCTTATGCTCTATCTACTAAGTGTGTTCTCAATAGTCTGTGTATATTTTATTACAATCATTTTATTTTCTGCATATGCAAATGCACTAATTACTGCAATATTTTCATTAGTAATTGGACTTGCACTAGTATTTCATAGAGACAAGCTTGTAAAAAAAATTTCAAATCATATTGATGATGTGAAAAGAAAAGAATATAAGAAAAAAAATGAACGTGGATTAAAGTCAACTCTAAAAAGAATTACTCCAAAAAGTAACTTAAAATTAGATATGTCTTCTGGAAAAGTTAAAGTAAAAAAAAGTCTCTCTGAATCATTTTCATTCAAAAAAAAAGACGAAAGTAAAAAAATTAAAAAAAAAACAAATGATGAAGGATATGTAGAATTTGAACAATAAAACTATTTTTTAAATAAATTTTTCATATCGTCATATCCTTTTTTGATTCTCTCATCAATAGTAGAATATCTAAATAAATCATGAGTTGATCCTTTTGGTGAGATATACATACAATTATACTCTTTTGCTTTTGAAATAGAGTCTTTTTGTATAAGCTTAAATAAGGATCTAGAATAAAGCGCAAATGCATTTTTCTTAACGGATAAAATCAAAGACCTAGATTCTCTAAATTGTGAAAGGTCACAAGAAGATAAAACATCAACACCTAAAATATACTTCGAAGATGCAAATTCTACAGGAAAATTAGTAATAGAATACGCATCAACATAAGAAACACCTTCAATGGTTACTGGCTCATATTTTCCCGGAAGAGCTGTTGCTGCCAAAATAACTTCTCTTAAATTATGATTTGAAGGAAAATCAAATTTTTTAGGCTCTAGTGTCAAGTATTCTAATGTTAATGCAGAAAAAGGAATCTTAAATTCCTTGTTTGTATCCAAATACATACCTAAAAGTTCTTTTTTAAATTGCTTTGAAAACTTCTGTGAAGAATTTCCACAACTTTTCAAAATAGATGTTATCTTATAGGTTATCTCCTCTGAAGTAAAACCTTGTGCCCATAAAGAACCTAAAACAGCACCAATTGAAGTTCCAATAATCTCTTTAGGAAAAATATGTTTTTCTTCTAAAAATTTAAATACTCCCAAGTAATACATACCCAATGCACCACCACCTGAGAGAACAAGTGAAAAATCTTTATGTTTTAAATCATTAATTGTTGTCATTTTAACTATTAATAATACTTAATTTAATTATCTCCTCAAGTAATACTCGAAGTACTTCTGCTTCTCCAATAGATAAATTCTTAGATACTTTGTCAACTTTAATTGAAAATCCCTTCTCAGATT
>JAYYJK010000134.1:0-2934 GCA_036146255.1 Nanobdellota archaeon | reverse complement strand
ACTAATTGCTTTTTTTTGTGTATTTACCATTTTTTATATATATATACATAAACATAGTTAGTGTTTTTGTAGTAATTTTTCAATAAAACACAATATATATTTTATTTGTCTTTTAATAGTGATACTTCACTTAAGTGAAGAGAGCTTCTTTATTCTGGAATCAATGTCTAAAAGTTTTTCATGAGTATTTCTCTCTGATTGTGTATCTTTTTCAATTGTAGTTAATGATGTTATATCAATTACTTTTTGAGAATTATTTTTTTGGGGAGTTGAAGTTGTAGAGTGATTTTTTAGAGTTTCTTGCTTTTTTATGTCTGCAATTTCTGAGAGTTTTTTTGCTAATTGTGAATCATGAGATGTTTGACTTTTTGAAATTCTCTCCTCAAATGAACTCATTTGTTTGTAGAGCAAATTCTCACTTTGAGCTGAAGATTCTAATACTTCTTGTTTTGTTGAAGATAATTCTTTATCTATTTGAGATAATTTTTTATTTAACTCATCAATATGAGATTCTTCAAAATTAGAAATTCTATCTTCAAAAGAAGTAAGCTGTTTATAGAGTAAATTTTCACTTTGAGCTGTTGAGTTTAGAAGTTCTTTTTTTGTTTTAAAAATGTCTTTAGTTACTTCATTTACTTTTGTTTTTGTTTCTTTTGAGAGTTGATCAATTTTTTCTAATTTTTTTGAGAGTTTTTCTAAATCTTTTTTTGAATTAGGTATTGTTTTTATTGCTAATTCTTGTTTTCTCTCAATTGATTGTTGCATAGAGAGAAGTGAATCTTTAAGAATCATTTCAAAATTTTCAAATTTCATTTTTTCTTTTGAAAATAAATGCTCTATATGAGATTCTAATTCATTATGTTTTGAATTAACTTCCATAAAGTAAGGTTCTAAAAGTAATTTTAAATCTAATTCATCGTGTTGTGTTGCACTTGTAGCAAGTGAGTCTATTGAGGATTGAATTTTTTTCATCTCTTCTTTAAGTTCTCTTTGATCAGAAGATACCCTATTGATTTCAGAAGTTATTTCTTTGAGTTGAGATGGGTCAAATACTTTTAAAATTGAGAATGTTTTTTCTTGAAACTCTCTCATTTCGTCCCTAAATTGTTTTTGCTGCGTAGTCATTAAAGATTTCAACATTACTTCAGTATCTGAGGCCATATGTTTTCTCATTAAATTCATCTCCATTCGAATATCTTTTAGAGATTGAGTTAATAATAATAGTTGCTCGTATTGGTCTGAGGGAAGTGATGAAGAACTAATAGATAAATCACTTAGCAGATCAACACCAACACCTTGCAGATGCTTATCTAATTGCTTATTAAATGAATTCAATTCTTCTTGTAATTTAGTTTTAGATACCATGTTTATTATTTAGAGAACCAACCTTTTTTTTTAGGCTCTTCTTTTACTTCAAAATCTGGTTTTGGTATTTCATTTGGCAAATTTTGAGTATTTGAAATCTCAGATGCTTTTTCCTCAACTATCTCTTTTTCACCTAGAACTTCTTGAACTTCTTGCTCAGTAATTGTTTCTGGATCTCTTGGCACTTCATCAATAATTGTCTCTTGAGACTGAATTGAAATTGAATCTATTTTTTTTTCAAGTAAATCCATTCTCTCAAATAAAGCAGTATTCATTGAATCTAATTTCTTAGAGATTTGCTCCGTTTGATTTTTATTTTCTTCTTCAATATCTTTGCCGTCATTTGAGTTAACTTCTTTAAAAATTTCTACTAAAAATTGAATTTGAGCAGACATAGATTCTAAAATCTTTTCTTGTGTCTCTTCTTGCTCTTTTTCTTTGAGTGCTTTTAAAAGTAATTTCTGCTTAATTTTTAATTGCTCTATTTCTTTAACTAAATCTAAGTCAGAACTTAATTGTGCTTTTGTCATCTATATAATTTCTATTAAAAATAAATATAATATTTCTTAACTACTTTTTAAGAGAGAAGAACACAAAAGAGACGAGAGTATTGGGAAAGGAGATGAATGAGAAAAGACAAGAGAATAAAGAAAATTATATACGAATTGTTTCTCCAGTAATTACTTTTCTAATAGAAAGCTGATCTTCAGCTAAACATGGCGTATTGTAAGTAACAAATAATCTTTTGTTTTCAAAGTCTACTTTAAATGACTCAATATACCTAGAAGAAATTTCTTCACTAATTCTTTTTACATCAACATGAAAACCTTCTTTTTTTAGTAGTAATTCTAAACCATTTAATCTTTGACTGATATTCCAAACATCATTTGGATTTCTTCTTGCACACACATTTAAAAGATATAAACGATTAAATCCCAACTTCTTTAATGTCTCTAATTTTTCCTGATCTTTTTTTGAAATATTACTATCTTGATCGGGTAAATCAAAGTCATATTCTACTTGTTTTTCAAAAAATGATGTTCGAACATAATCTACTAAAGCTAAAACTGAATTATCTATAGTAGAAGATCCAACAATCAATGTTCCACCATTAAATACTCCGTGTTTTACTTCTCCTTTTTTACCAATAACACTATATTGTGAGAAAAGTTTTTTCATATTAGGTTAAATCACCTGCTATTTAAATAACTACCGAAAAGAAATGAAAAATATTATTGCAATAGAGTTCAACTAATCAATTATATTTAGCTACGATCTTTTTCTTTGCCGTTTACTTCGCTAAAGCTCAAAATACTAAGAAAAAGTAAGTTCACTATTGTTCTCTTAAACTCAGCAAGTTGAGATTTTTCACTAAAAGAAATACTCAAAACTCAAAAGAGTTTTGATTTAATTAGTGTGATAAATTTCAAGTAATCTATTGTATTTAGCTACTCTTTCCCCTCTTGCTGGAGCCCCTAGTTTTATTGAACTCTCAAGAGCATATGCAAGGTCTGCTATGAAATCATCTGGAGTTTCTCCTGATCTGTGAGATACAATTGTGTGCCATCC
>JAYYJK010000133.1:0-2627 GCA_036146255.1 Nanobdellota archaeon | reverse complement strand
CTAAAATTGGTTCTCTATTTCTCATTGAAGTAAAAAATAATAAGGTTTATTTTTGTATTTCAAAAAAAAATTACTTGAAAAAGAAAATATATTAAATTCACACCTTTTGGAAGAAAACAAACAATATTACTATTATTACTATAATACATACAAAAAAATAAATAGGGATAATTTAATATCTATTTTAAATAGAGTTAAATAAGTCTATTTCCATAAATTTCCCAGTCTTTATTTCTTTTGTGAAAAATACCTCTTTGAGCTAAAGCTAAGCTATCTGTTGAGTTTAGTCCTTCTTGAAATTGATCCCTAATTAAATTTGAGAGATTATCTTTAGATTCTCTTCTTCTTTTAGGAGATATTAAATCATTTTTAGTTGTTGCAATTTGTGACTCACTTTCAAAATAATTATAGATATGGACCCTATCATTTGTTAACTTAAAAAGTGTATGTTCTAAATTTGAGACTTGTTGTAATAACAATGAACCATATTCATCATTATCCGTTAAGTCTATTGCTTTTCTCCCAAAATCTGAAGCTTCTGAAAAATAAGATTTTTTTTGTGAAAAATTTTTATATATCATACCAATTCTAGCATAGGCAAAGCAAGATCTTAGCATAACTTCTGTAAGTAGCCCTTTATCTTTAATATTGAGAGTTTTATGTTTATTTTCAAGTAAATACTTAAATTCCTGAACATACTGCTCATATAATTTTGAAAGATTAGATGTATCATCAGTAGTATTTAATTCATAATCTAATTGTTCTAAATGTTTAATAACAGATTTTATTTTAGGAATAAATTTTTCTTTTTTTGCCATTCTGTAATAGTAATAATTTTAGTATATTTATAAGTTCAATTTAAGCTGTGAAATTAAGATAAGTATTTAAACAAAATTGAGTAAAAAATATTATGCAACAAAAAAGAGATTCAAAAAGATTAATTCTTGCAATATTTTTAATTTTACTAGGAATTTTATTAATATATTTAACAGTAACTGGTTCAACTGCACACTATCTCTCGAGTAACTTAAATATGAGTTAAAAAACTTTATTAACAGAAAAAAATATTATCAAATATGAATAAAGAAAAAAAACATTTTAAGTATTATCCTGAAGATTTTGGTGAATTGGGGATAAAAGTTCACCATATGGATTTAGAATTTGACATATTTTCAAAAAAAACTCATGTATTATCAACAATTCATCTAGAAGCACTTAAATCCCTTAGAAAAGTATCACTAAATGCAAAAGATTTAGATATTAAAGATATATATTCTAAAGATGGCTCTCTAAAATATAAGTATGAAGAAAAAAAAGATATAATTCACATTACTTTTTCAAAAACATTTAAACAAGGAGATAAATTTACAATAACTACAAATACAACATGTTATCCAAAATCAAATATTTTAGAGGGAATTTATTATGATGAAACGCCAAAAGGATGTCCATGTCAGATGATAACACAGTGCCAACAATGGGGATTTCAAAGAATTGTTCCCTGCATTGATGATATGACTGCAAAATGTACATATACTACAACAATTAAAGCAGATAAAAGATATACTAACTACATTACTAATGGAGATGTAATAAAAAGAATTAAACCTATTTCTAAAACAAGAATTCAAATTACATATGCAAACCATAAAACCCCTATGGCTACTTATCTTTTCTTTTTAGGTGTTGGTACTTATACGACTTTTAAGAGAGAATTTGAATATCCAAATGGGGATACTTTTATGTTAGAATTATTGGTTCCACCAAAATCTGATAGAGAGCAGGGAAAAAAAGCACTTAAAATACTTCATGATTCAATTATGTGGGTATATTTATTTACAGGTCCAAAAAAGTACGAAAATGAGAAAATATCTTCTAAAATTAAAACATTAATAGATGAGAGAGAAAAATTAAAACTAGAAAATTCTAATTCAAAAAAATTAGATAAATTGAGAGAAAAAATTTCAAAGTTACAAAAAAATCACACCTTTGGATACAAATATACGGGAAGTGTTTACAGAGAAATTGGAATGCAAAATTCTGATTTTGGAGGAATGGAAAATGTTGGAAATACAACAATTTCAACAAATAGGATTATGCCTTTTAATGATATGGCTGACCCAGTATTTGAATATATGATTAGAGTAAAAGTACATGAATATTATCATAATTTAAATGGGTCTGAAGTAACTGGAATGACTCCTTTTGAAATTTGGTTAAATGAAGCAGTAACAGTACATATTGAAAGAGAATATCATTCATATCTTTTTGGAGAGAAATATTCTAGATTCTCAGAAGCACAAAGAATACTTGCCTCAGGTAATGGAATTCTTGCAAATGATAGTGGTGTGAGTTCTCTGCCAATCCTACCAGAAGGATTTAATTCTCCCAATGATTTAATTACATCAATTACGTATGTAAAAGCCCCAGAATTTGTTAGAATGATTCAAAAGACACTTGGTAATGAAAACTTTGTAAAAGCTCTCAATGACTATCATACTAAATTTAAACACTCAAATGCAACTACATCAGATTGGATTGAAGCTATGCAACAGTATACTAGTATTGATTTAACATCAATGGCTAAACAATGGCTTAAAAAAGCAAATTATCCAATACTTGAAATA
>JAYYJK010000132.1:0-4145 GCA_036146255.1 Nanobdellota archaeon | reverse complement strand
TGTGATTCTTTAAAAGATTTTAATATATTTCTATTTAACTCTTTTGCAGATTCTAAATCAACACCAAAAGGTTTTTCAAAAACAATTTTAGTATTATATGTTTCAATTGAATCTAATCCATGAAACTTAAGGTTTTGCATAATAGGATCAAAAAGATGTGGTGGCATAGCAAGATAAAAAATTACTTGTAAATCTTTTTGTTCTTTTTTCAACAGATCAATTTTTTCCTTAAGGAGTAGATAGCTTTCTTGTTCTAAGTATTGGACATCTTGATAAAATACTTTTTCTTTAAATGCCAAATCATCAAAAGAGCAAAGAAGTTCTTTATTCATTTCTCTAAATGTTTCATCATTTAATTCTTGTCTTCCAACACCTAGAACAGAGATATTTGAATTCTTAGTGTAGAGATTATAAAATGATGGAAAAAGTTTCTTTTTCATTAAATCACCAGTTGCTCCAAAAACAACAAATAATGTATTAGTTGATTCCATATCAGTACTAATATGTTAAGATATATAAATCACATCCTTATGTGTTAATCTACTATAATAAGGAACACTTTCTAAATAGTAAAAAAACATATAAATTAAATAGTCTCCTAGTTACTAATGTCTAAAAAATTAACTTTTCTAATTCTTGGAGATTTACATGGTCACATTCCAACATTTCACAGAGAAGATTTTGATGCGATAATTTGTCCAGGAGATATCTGCTCAGATGATATTAGAAAAGCATTTTATAATGATAAAGTAGAGATAGAAGAGAATTATGAAGAAATTTCTCTACAAAAAGGAAGAGAAGTATTAGAATATCTCAACTCATTTAACAAACCAGTATTTTTAGTTCCTGGAAATTGGGATCAAACTCCTTATGGTGATGGCCAAGGAGAATATACAAAAGATCCTAATCTAAATCCCTGGGAGAAAATAAAACAAGGTTTATCAAATATTCATGATGTAGAATTTACAAAAATACATTTCAATGGTCTAGCTATTGTAGGTCATGGTTCAACATCAGCGCCTGAGCCTTTAATAATTGGAGATTTAGATGAACATGATTTAGCAAATCTAGATTCAAGAGAGATATTTTTTAGAGAAAGGTTTTATGAATTAGATAAATTAATGAAAGAAGAAGTAAATCCTATCATATTTATATCTCATAATTCTCCTTATGGAACAACTTTAGATTTAGTCCAAAACGAGAAATCATATGCAAATGGAGAGCATTATGGTTCAGGAATTACAAGAGTATTAATTGATGAGAATCAACCCCTACTCTCAATTTCAGGACATATTCATGAAGGAGTTGGTCAAGAAATCTTAGGTAAGACAACTTGTATTAATTCAGGTTTTAAAGGAGATATTAATGTTATCATAGAAATTGATATAGAAAACAAAACAATTGATAACATTGAGTTTTTAGGTATTAGTGCAGATAATGATTAAAGCTGATGACAAATATTTAAATATTCTTAAAAGAAACAATATTTATGTTTAAAAGTTCCATTATAAAAGATCATTTACAATTTTTAAAAGAGTCTTTTATTATTTCTATGAAAACTTCAAAGGAATATAAATTAAATACATATTTCATGATTACGTTTGATATTGTTTTAGTTCTTGCTAAATTATTAGCATTTTATATCATTTTAGAATTAGTTGGAGATGTAATTCAATGGACGATACTAGATTATTTTATATGGTACGTTTTAATACTAATTTATTGGAAATTTTATTGGATGCATAATCTAAGAGGATTTTCAAGACTATTATTAGATGGTGGATTGAATCAATATTTATTTAGACCTTTATCTCCGTATTTACAAATTAACTCTAATAAAATGAGTTTTGCAAATTTTGTTTCAGGAATATTATTATTATTATTAATCTATTTTATTGCATTTTATCAGGAGTATTCAAATTATTTATTTGCTACAGGAATTATGGTTCTTGGCTTCATTAGTTTCTTTTTGGTTAGAAATACATTTGAAGCCTTTTCATTTTTTGGGAAGAATTTAAATTTTGTGTCAAATATTTATGATGAATTTGATTCAGTAATTTTGAGGTTTACACCAAGATTGTTCGCTGAAACAATTTTAAGAGGAGTAGCATTTCTTTTTACAGGTGTTTATGGTTATTTCTTCGTTGAACTAATGAAAGGAAATTTTTTAGAATTTAATACATACTTCAAGTATCTTTTTTTATTGACAATACTATTTTTGATAGTATTTACATTCATGTGGAAAAAAGGATTAGAAAAATATGAAGCATTTGGATAATTATCATCTTTTTCCCACTTCAAAATCATCATAAACATTTAAAAATTCAAATTCTAAAAATTAAGTATCATGACTAAAGAAAAAGTTGAAGATGTAAAAAAAAAGAAAAAAGACGAAATAGGTCAAGAAGAAGAAAAACAAGATGATGTTTGTGAATTCTGTTAATAAAAATAAATTAAAAATGAAACTAACACATTTAGCGATTCTCTTCATACTATTCTCACCTTTAGCATTTGCTCACGGTGAAGGACATGAAGGAGAAGAAAGTGATGCAAGCCAGTTTACACCTTTTTAATATATAGAAGAAAATGATTATTGGGGAGCATTATTTATCACACTAGTTTGGTTTGTTCTCATAAAAGGATTTTGGGAATTAACAAAACTAATTTTAGGAAGAGCATTATACAAAGAAAAATAAAAAATGATAGAACCAGTAACATTAGTGAAATGGACTGCAATTTGGGTTGCTGTATTAACAGTAATTGTAGTTGTAATTGATAAATCAAAATGGGAAAAACAAGGTAAATTAATTTTTGCACTTTTCACAATCCCAATTATGGTAGCAACTCTTTACATGGCAGGACACACTATTTATAAAAATCAAATTTCAGAAACAAAAGGACCTGTACACTGGCACGCAGATTATGATATCTACATTTGTGGAACCGGGGACGAAAACAGATTAGATCTTATTGACCCAACAGGATTTAGAAACAAAATCGGATCACCTCTATTCCATGAACACGATGATCACAGAATTCATGTGGAAGGAACAGTAAATAGAGTAGAAGATGTAAACGTTGGAGCTTACTTCAGAGTAATTGGAGGAGACATTTCAAAAGATTCATTTACATACAATGATCAAAACAGAGGAATGGTTACATATAATAATGGGGATCTATGTGATAATGGAGAACCTGCAGAATTAGGATTTTATGTAAATGGTCAAAAATTAGATGATATTTCAAATTATATGTACTATCCACATTCATCAGTTCCGCCAGGAGATTGTATTATTATCTTATTTGATTCAGAATTACCGGAAAACTTATATGGGGAAGAATACAAAGATATCATTTGTCCATTCTGGAAATCAGCAGGTTGGGACTTTGAAAACTTTAAAGAGAATAGAGAAGCAAATTCAAACTATGCTCCAACATGGAGAAATGAAAACTGGGAATATGTTGACGGTGAAGGTATGGTAAAAACAGGAGGTAATGAATAAAAATGGTAGAAATTGCACTTCCAGAATTAGGAACAATTGTATTTACAGCATTAATTGATAGTATTAATCCATGTGCTATTGGTGTTTTAATTTTATTACTTTCAACATTAATGGTTACTAAAGATAAAACCAAGATGCTCAAAATTGGAGCAATGTATGTTTTAGCAGTATTTTTAACTTATATTATCTTAGGGTTTGGAGTATTGGCATTCCTCTCACAAATACCTTTAAGTGTTGCAGAGTACATTTCAATCTTTGTAGGTATTTTAGTAGTAATTGGAGGACTATTAGAAATTAAGGATTACTTCTGGTATGGACAGGGAGTTTCTCTACACATTCCTCCAAAATATGCTAAAAAAATTAAAGAGAAAATGCAAAATGTATCCTTTGGAACAGTAATTTTCTTAGGTGCATTTGTAGCCGCGGTGGAACTTCCATGTACTGGAGGTCCTTACTTAGCAATTCTTTTAATCCTAAAAGATAGTTTTTCATTAGCAGCTATTACTACATTAGATCCAGGATTTTTAAAGGCAATGATTTTACTTTTAATTTACAATGTAATTTTTGTAATGCCTTTAATTGTAATCTTAGGGTTAGCTTACTTTGGAGTTAAATTACAAAGTATTCAGGGATGGAAACAAT
>JAYYJK010000131.1:0-15123 GCA_036146255.1 Nanobdellota archaeon | reverse complement strand
TATTAACAAAAACAGAAATATTCGGGGTCCCAGTTAAGAAGATAAACTATACTTTTGATGTTGAAGAACCAAAACCTATGAAAACACCACAGTATATTATTATCCACAACACAGGAAATCCAAACACAATTCAAAAAATAATTACCAACCATGTTAAAAAAAAACACTACACCTCCATAGGATACCACATTTTAATTGGTAAAAATGGCCAGATATACTATAGTAGAGATATAAGTAAAGTGGGTGCTCACACCTACAAATATAATACTAAAGCAATAGGTATTGCACTGTTTGGAAATTTTAATAAAACAGAGCCAACAGAAAAGCAACTTGCATCATTAAACAAGCTCTTAGACATATTGACAAAAGAACTCAATATTAAAGAAGTATTAGGACATAATCAAGCAATATATAAATTGTTAGAACAAACAAATAAATTAGATATTCCTAAATTAAACCCATTAGATATTGCTAATGATATTAAATATTATACATTTCTTAAAGAAATAGATGAAAAAGTAAAAAAAGTAAATGAAGATGAAGTTACACATATTTTTAACAGGCTAAAAACATGTCCAGGAGTTAATATGTATAAGCATCTCAAAGAAATAGAAGAAAATTATAATCAGTCTTAAAAAAAGCTTAAATCCTTATTATTTTAATAAAGATTTAATCATCCAAAGATTTTTTTGGTGCCCTTCAATAATTTCTGCAATAAATCCTTCAGTAACCGGATCTAAACCATCTAAAAAACTAGTATATTTCTCAACAAGTAATGAATAAGAGGATACTAGATTTTCTAACATTTTTCTTGATTCCAGAGATGTTTGTTCTTCTTCTGCAAGTAGACTTTTTTCAATATAGAGTTTAAATGTAGAATCTGGTCTCAAATCCAATGCTCTCATTCTCTCAGCAATCTCATCTACGAGCTCTAATTCTTTTGTATATAATGTTTCAAAGAATTCGTGAAGTTCTAAGAACTCTCTTCCTTCAACATTCCAGTGATAGTTTCTCAATGTTTGATAGAGAATATGTTCACTTGCTAAAACAGTATTTAATATAGTATGTGTATTCGTCATTTTTATAGAAATTAAGTATATTTAAGATTATTTTAATAATCTCAAAAAGTAAAATATAAATTATAATTGTATTTATAATTTAAAAAAATCAAAGATTTTAAACAATTATAATATTGAAATTATAATTTACCTACAAGGTCTAAACCTGGTTTTAAAGTATCTTTACCTGGTTCCCATTTAGCAGGACATGCTTGACCCGGGTTTTCTCTTGCAAAGATTAATGCATTAACTTTTCTAACTAATTCTGTTGCATTTCTACCAATTGGCTCATCAGTAATTTCAATTGATTTAATTAATCCTTCTGGATCAATAATAAATGTTGCTCTATCTGCAACTCCACCTTCAGCTCTTAATACTTCATATGCTTTTGAAATTGCGTGATCTGGATCTGCCACCATAGGATATTGAATTTTACTAATTCTAGGTGAGTGATCTTGCCATGCTTTGTGAACAAAGTGAGTATCTGTTGAAACTGAAAGTACCTCTACTCCTGATTTTTTTAAATCAGCATATTTATCTTGTAAATCTTCTAATTCTGTTGGACATACAAATGTAAAGTCTGCAGGATAGAAGAATAATACTACAAATTTCCCTTTGTAATCTTCTAAGGAAACTTCCTTAAAATCGTTATCGTAATAAGCTTGCGCTTTAAATGTCGGTGCTAATGTATTTAATTGTACCATTTTTTATATATAAATTTCAAATTTTATATCAATGTATAAAACTTGCCTTTATGTATAATGAAATTCAACATCTAGTTGATTTCACCATCATAATAATAATAGTAGTTTAATATTTATAAAATATTGGTTAGAATATCGTACTTTTCTGAAAGTTTGTTGAAATATTCTTTATTTTTTACACACATAGTTCGAAAAACGAAATAAAAAGATACATTTATAAACTTTTAAGTACTAACTATATAATGGAACACAAGTTTATTGATTCAAAGGATGAAACAATTATTTCAATACTAGAAAAAAATGGTCGTACTCCTTTTACTCAAATTGCAGAAATATTAGAAGTATCTGAAGCTGCAGTTAGAAAGAGAATCAAAAAACTAGAAGAAAAAGAAATTATTTTAGGGTATAAAGCCCATGTTAACTATAAAAAATTAGGATATGCCAATAAAGTAGTAATGGGTGTCGATACGACATCTAAAGATTATTTCAATGTGTTGAAATTATTGGGCGAATTTCCAGAAATTAGAAATCTCTCAACTTCAAGTGGTGACCACATGATCATGTTTGAAGTATGGATTAGAAACATGTCTGATTTATCAGAGTTATTAGAAAGAGTAAATAAAATTAATGGAGTAACTGAGAGTTGTCCATCAATTCTACACGAAGCAATGAACTAATTATTATCTTCTAAAAAATATTGAGAGACTCTCTCAAAAGGATTCACTCCTCTTTGTTTTGCCATATCATATGCAACATAAGAAGAAAGAACTAAAACTGATGCTGCAAATAGATATTTTCCTTTTTTTCTCATATCTTTCCAAAATAACCTTTTCTCATCTGCTTCTGAGAGCGGAACATGAGTATCATGACCAACACCAAATTTTTCCGAGTAATTACATGCTGCAAATGATTCACCTGAATCAAATGGCAATAATTCTACACTTGGATCTAAAGTAAAAAATCTACTTGCTGGATCACGATCAATTAAATTCAATGACGTTTGTGGAAAAACATCTACTCCTCTCTCAATAACTATATCTAGCTTATCATCAAGAGATTCTCTAGTATAAAAAGCTTTAACTTCTGGTCTTGAAAATGATACTATAAATAATTTCTCTGTAGAGTCATTCTTAAAGGACCTAGGAGAGTTATCTAGAGAAGAGTCTTCTATGTGATGATAAAATCCGTCCAAAACTACCTCATATTCTGAAACAAGACCTTCTGAATCCCTAGTCCTGAGTAAATACTTTTGCCCAACTTCCAAAACTCCTTTTTCTCTAATTATTCTTGAAGGTGCATCCGGTACTCTACTAGAAATAGATTCAAAAGTACCATACTTTCTTGATTGTGCATCAGAGATCTCAAAACCTCTCTTCTCCAAAGACAAAGGCGAATCAAATAATACTTCTTCTTCAATTGTTGATAATAACTCTTGTAAATTTTTTTCCATAATAAGATAAACAAAAATTCCTTTTAAAATATTACTCTGAAAAAGTAATAAAAAAAGCACACATTTCTACAAAATATAAAAAGAAGCTGCAATAATACAAATACCAAACATAATTGAAAAAGATCTAGTTAAAAAAAAAAAAGAATCCTTATTTTTTGAATCAATTCTAAAAATAAACAAATCACTTAGTTTTAACTTATCTGTAAAAAGAAGAGTGAATTTATATACCCAAGCCCCTATAAACTTGTTAAAAAAAATTAAAAGTAAACCTAGTAGAACATAAGAATACATCACAAAATTAGTTATCATAATTATATTTCATCTTTTTAATTTAAATACTTTATTCTCCTAAAAAAAGTAAAAACAACAAAAAGAAGCATAATAATTGAAAAATTTCTGAATATCTTTTTTCCTAAAAAAGACATCAAAAATACTTCAGTTGAAGTATTTTTGAATGTGTTCAAAAGCAGAATATGCTGCAACTGAACCCTCTGCAGATCCAATAATTCCTTGTTTCCACTCTGAATCTGTTACATCTCCTGCAGCATAAATTCCCTCTATATTTGTTTCTGAAAGCCTGTTAATTTTAATTTCTCCCTTGTCATTTCTCTCAACACCCAAAGCCTCTGCCAGTCCCGCTTGAGGTAGCATACCAATTGCAATAAATACTGCTGATGCTGGAATCTCATCTCCATTGTCTAGTTCAACTGAAGTAACTGTTCTATCTCCTTTAATCTCTTTAACTTGAACCCCTTCAAGTATTTCAATATTTTCTATTGCTCTTACTCTATCTGAATTAATAGGTTCTGCTTTTAAAGTAGATCTTACAAGCATCGTTACTTTTGAACAAATTGAAGATAACACCATAGCCTCTTTAGCTGCAGAATCTGAACCACCAACAATTACAGCTTCTTTTCCCCTAAAAAAAGGACCATCACATGTTGCACAATAGGAAACTCCTTTATGATTAAACTCCATCTCCCCTGGCGCTCCTAAATGTTTATGTTTTGTTCCTGTTGCCAAAATAACTGTTTTTGCCTTGTATTCTTTTTTTAAAAATGAAGTTTTTACAATAAAATAAAATTTTCCATTCTCTTCTATTTTCTCAACACTCTCAACCATATCATCTGAAATTGGAACGTCATTAGCCTCAACATGAGCTTGAAGTGCATCACCTAATTCTTGACCTGTGACTGATATAAATCCTGGATAATTCTCAACTAAATGAGTTGTAGTGATTAATCCTCCACGCTCTTTAGCTATTACAAGCGTTTTTAGATTAAATCTCTTAGAATAAACTGCTGCAGGATAACCTGCACATCCCCCACCTACAATAATAACATCATACTCATGATCTTCCATAACATATTTAGAGATAACTACTTTATTAAGGTTTACTTTAATGTGGAGGAAATAGTAAAGTTTGAACTATTGAAATATTAAGAGTATTGAGAATAAAATTTTATAAATATTAATAGAAATAAAATTGAATTTAATAAATTCCATTATGATGTAAATTGTAAAATTTACTTGTTTGTAATGTGTTCAACATACTCAAAAAGCAAAACTTTTTGGTCGCAGAATATAACAATTATTTGTTATATTCTACATAAGAACATTTACCACAGTGGTATCTATCAGGGTTTTTGTGTTCACCTAAATAAACTCCAGGACCACACTTAGGACAGTGTTTTCTTTTTCCAACTAATTCCCACTTTTTTGATGGTTTAGTTGATGGTGCTTTTTCTTTTGATTTTGCCATTTTTAAATTTCCTCATTTAATTCTTTTTCATATTTACCAGCTTTAACATCTGCAATAAATTCTCTAGGAACTTTTCCGTCAACTTTAATACCAAGTGAGTAACAAGTACCTGCAATTTCTCTTACTGCAGCTGATAAATCATTTGCTAAAAGTGAATCAAACTTCATTCTAGCTACTTTTTTAATTTGATCAATTGTCATATCTGCAACATAAGTTGTGTTAGGAGTACCTGATCCTTTTGCAATACCAAGTTCTGTTTTAATTAATTGTGATGCTGGTGGTGTTCCAATCTCAATTTCATATTCTTTAGTTTCAGTATCAACAATTACTTTAACTGGAACTTTCATTCCTTTAAAATCTGCCGTTTTTTTGTTAATATCTGCAACAACTTGTCCGATGTTTACTTTTAGAGGTCCTAAAGCAGGCCCTAGTGGAGGAGCTGCTGATGCTTTTCCTCCTTCAATTAGTGTTTCTACAGTTTCTTTTGCCATTTTTCATAATAATGTATGTAAAAGGAAAAGTGCAAGAACAGCGCCAAAGGCGATGCACAAGAACGAATTTGTGAGTGTCTAGTGCGTAAGTGTCTCTCACTTTTGCCATTTTTCATATTGAATAATGCAACCTTTCCTAAACTAGGATTTAAAGGTTAATGGTATTAAAAAGAATAATACCTAATAAAAAGAAAGAATGACTATTTATAAAACTATCAATAAAAAATGAAAGCAAACAATAAAAATATGATAACAAATAACGAACTAAGAGATGACAATGGGAATAATGAAGATACACTTCCTCCTGATGATGAAGAAATAATTGGTTGTGGGAATAAAACATCTGATGTCTGTGCTAAATAATCATAGTGGGGCACAGTAGGAGAAACCAAAAAAGAATTATCACAAATAGAATTATTATCTACATCATCACAAACTTGGGAAAATCCTTGATTATCTTCAGTTAACCAAATATTTCCTATAGTTGATGTATTGAAATGCACGCCCCCATTTATGATTCTAACTCCCTTAGTAAAATAACCATTATCATATAGAAAAGTATTATTATATATTTGAATTGTGTTCTCAGAATATGAAAGACAGTCGTCAGTAGCACCCGTTATTCCAATTCCATTAAAATTGTTAGAAAAATAAGAATTTCTAACAATAAGATTACATAAAGGTAGTGCGGGTAAAAAATTAAGACCACCAAAACTATTTGAGATATTTGAATCTTCAATAAGAAATGAAGAAAAGGAATCTACATCAACAAAAGTTACTTCATTTCTCTGAGCAGAATTAACTAAAGAAATATTTCTCAAAGTCAGATCTATTGGGCCCGAATCCTGAATAATGAGTTGTGAAAATTCTTGATTCTCAATAACTTGAGATCCTCCTGTAAATCTATAAAAAGAAATAGGAACCCCATTACTTGAGACATTTGTAAATTGGGAGAATACCGGGTTGGATAAAAAGGTACTAGAACCTACCGAAATATCTAACTGAGACGAGTTAAAAAAAGAAATATTGTTAAAAATATTATTTATAGGATTATTTCCTACATAGATACCATTTCGAGAATTTGAAATAGCAATATCAGATATATTTAAATACATAGGTTGTTGAATGTAGATACCATAAGAAGAGAGATTATTGATAGTGATGTCATTCATAGAAAACGAACTACCTGAAAAATAAATACCTGTCCCAATTGAATTTGTAATTAATAAATTCTCTAGGGATGGAAAGGAGTATGAAGATATAATTGAACCCGTAAACTCAATAGAAATAACTCCCTTAGTATTATCAATACTCCTAAAACGATCAAAAGCACAATTTCTAATTGTAATATTTTCTAATCTATTCCCAGAATAATAAATTGGGCTATTATAATCTAAATTGCCACTTAACGTATGGCCTTGGCAATCAATAGTCGTATCATTTTTCATAAGAGAAAAGCATCCATTAGAAGTAGCATCAAATGATGAAGTCATAGTATAAACACCCGGTTGTTCTAATAATTTACATGAATTCAAGCTAAAAGAATAAGGAAGTGATATATCTACCCCTGAAACAACAATTGTCTCTCCCCCAGAAATATTCTCAACTCCCGAACTCCTATATCCTACTGCAGATTTTAATGTAAATGTCCCAGGAGATGTAACATTAAGTAATGCAAATCCTTGATGTGTATCATTCTCAGAGTAAGGGCCATAACCCTCTCCAACAAAACCTCTCCAAACATAACCCTCAGGTGCTGGATCAACATCATTTACATTCACTGCAAAAGAGATATCTTCAGTTAAAATCTGATTGATTGGAAATGTTTGATTAACTAAAACAACACTCCAATTTGAAGGCATAAGTACTGCATAATTTACTGTATCATTTTGACCATCACTAGTTGTATTAACACTTAAATTGATTCTAATAATATCTCCTGTGTTTGCAGTAGTAGGAACTTCAAATTCTGTTATTATTTCATCACATGCACTCAAAAAAAACATAAAAAAACACAAAAAAATTAACTTATTATTCTTCATTTTTTAGACAATATCTCCCCTTAGCAAAAAGATGTTTTTTATCAAAAAGAGATTTAATATTATAGATTGTAGTCCAATAAGTATCATTAGTATCAACAAAATGAGACATATCCTCTACTCCTAATCTATAAGACAAATATCCTGACTTAATAAGTTTTGTAATAACTTCCTCATGGCATTTCTTTGCCCTTAGTACTTCATTAGGATTTTCTTTGTTGTATGCTAAGCCTACGATATTTGTAAGTTGCCTCTCATTAAGCACATTGACCGTCATAAATAAATCAAAATTATATTTCTCAAAACATTCTTTAATAATAGCATAAACTTTTTTTTCATCTTTAGTTGTCAAAGGTGAAATAGGCGACACCCAAAATAAACCGCAATTCTCTTTTGCTGGATTATACTCAATAGGTTCTTGAGAGTTTCTATAATAACAGCTATTTAATGCTTCATTAAAAGGAATACCGTTAAATAAATTAAAAGCTTGATACAATGAACTCAAAAAAGGAGATAAATCATATCCTTTTATTTTAGACAAAAGTATTGAATGTTTTTTTAAAAATAAAATTTTTTTCTCAGAATAAAAATCTACTTTCATAGAATTTTTTTTTGCCTTCTTTAAAACTAATTTCTTCTTATAAGAAACTAATTTTTTATCTCCACATAAAATAGTCATACCACTCCATTTAGAGAGAGAATACCTCTTTGAAAAATCTTCAATGATGCTTTGTGAAATATGTGTTTGAGATAAATCTGGCTTTCCTTTTAAAACACTAATAACTCTTAAATTATTGAAAAACTGAACGGTATTTGTAAATACTCCTGCATGTTTTAATTCCCTTACTTCTTCCAAAAAAGAAAGCATAGAAGAGTCATCTTCACAGTGTAAAACCATTAATTCACAATACTTAGGTTTTCTTTGTAATTTAATTGTAGCTTCTAGTACAATCCCTAGATTTGATTGTGCAAAAAGACCTTTTAAGTCTGGGCCAATACCATGACCTCTAATATGAGATAAGGAATTCTCTTCAAAATGACCATAACCTGTTTTAATAACATCTCCATTTGGAAGTAAAACTTCTAAATCAATAAGTTGATCAAAACTCTCATTATGTAAACCAACACCAAAACCCCTCTCTAATGAATTTCCCAAAATAGAACAATTAGGTCCCGCACCAGTTACATTAACAAGAAGATCTAAATTTTTCTCTCTTAAATATAAACTCAAATCTCCTTGTGTTACTCCTGGTTCAATTCTAGCTACACACAATTCTTCACTTACATCAATAATTGTATCTAATTGGGATAAATCGATAAGAACATCTGAATCAAAAACAGGATTTTTTGATCCATAACCCCAATTATTTCCAGTAGAAAAACAATAATAAGATAAATTTTTTTTCCTACATTCTAATACTATAGATATTACTTCTTGCTTTGTAACTGGAATCAGTACACAAGAGATAGTTTTTACAACGTCAATACAATTCCTTAAAATCATTGCAATTCCGTCTTTATCATCAATAATTTGTTCTTTTGGCAAAATACTCACAAAATTAGTTTTCATAAGAAGATTTGGCAAAAAAACATTATTAATTTTGTAATATAACAAATATAAAAATAATATTACAAACATTTAATAATATGAACTATGTCATTACTCTATGAAAAGAAAACTTGTTCAGCAAGGAAATAATGGGTTTACAATTAGTTTGCCAAAAAAATGGATCCTTGAGAATAATCTCAAAAAAGGTGATGAAGTAGACCTACTAACCGGAGATAATAGTATCTCAATAAAATGCACTCAAGATATAAAAAAAATCAATACTATTTCATGTAATTCAAATAATGAAATTATTTTTAGAATCAAAGTTGCCAATTCATTTAGAAAAGGATTTGATGAAATTCATGTTAAAACAGAACATTTTTCAGAGCAAGACATAGAAGAATTCACTGATAAATATCTCATGGGATTTGAAACAATAAAAATAAATGATAATTCATTTAAACTAGAAGAAACTATTATAAGCCATGTTGAAGATTTAGATAAAGTGATTCTAAAATATGTTGGGCTTCAAAAATTAATTTATTCACATATATTTAACAAAGACATTTCTAAATTAATTGAAAAAATTCAAAAATATGATAATTTAATTAAGCGTCTCATAAGTAAAAATAAAAACTCCCAAGACATACATTATATCTGGAGTATATTTTCACATTTTCTATTCGCATCAAGAGAAGCTCTTCATTTACAAAAAAAAATAAAGAAATATTCAATAAGAGATGTATTTTTTGAAAATGAAATTGAAAAATTAAGTGAGTTGGTGTTTGATTTTTATCTTTCATATAAAGAAGAAACAATTAATTTAATAATTGAAAAATGTCAAGAAATATTTGATTATCTAAATTCATATAATGGGGAAAATGCCTACTCAAATTCTGCATATACTCTTACAAAACATCTCTATTTAGTGAGCAATCTTATTCAAGGTCACCATTACGAATAGATAAAGTAAATTCTTGTGCTCTATTTAGTCCTTCATGGATTAATTTAAATGTACCTATTTTTGTAGCATTAATTTGTTTCCACATTGGAAAAGTAGATCTCATCTGCAGATATGTTTCCTCTTGTAAATCATAAGGCAAGGAAAAATAGTCTGAATTCATTTTAGAAGAAAGGAAATAAAGTGAGCTCAAGTGATTCGGAGATAAAGATAATCCTTCTACTTCTTCTGAAAAACCATGCATAGGAACATTAATAGATAGTAATGGGTCTACAAATATTGGGTGTTTATTCTTTTCAGAAATAACAACATTTTCTGAATTCATGTCAATATCAGAAACCCCCATGAAATGAGAAGAATTATCTAGTTTTAGTAGATAACTTTCATTTGAATAAGAGAAAAATCTATTCTGTACATAGGCATCCGAAAATTGGGGGAAATATGTTCTTGCGTCTTGTAAAGAAACTTTATTCATGTATGCTCTCTCTACTAATTCATCAAAAACTGGCATATGTGATGAAAAATATAACTTCGAAATATTGCTTTGCATAAATTGTGTCCTAGATGCCTGCTGAAATAGAGTTCTAGAAAATAATTTCTGTAAGTAAATATCATCTAATTCTTCAGAATTAATAGAACTTAAATCTTTCATTAAAGATTTAGGCAAATTAGAAACTTTATTCGAAAATATTGATTCTTTGAATTCTTGGAATAAATTTAAGTATTCTTCATAATCTTTTACACTATAATTTTGATGAGTCTCAGCATCTTTACATCTTGTAATTGCCAAACCATCACATAGAGAAAAAGAATCAAAGCCATTATAACATACTCTTAAAGGATTAGGTACATTTTTTGAAAACATCTCTCTTAATCTATTAACCCAAAAAAATTGTGATGAAGATGCCCTATAGTTATGAGATACTTTCATATAAGATAAGTCTCCATCTTCATCACGATATTTAGCAACAAAAAGAGAATCAACATCTCTAATTACCTTCTCCAAAGCACTTTCCCTTATTCCTTGTCTCTCTAAGAAATTAATCACATTTTCATCACGAGAATAATCTACATCTTCCCCGCACAAACTTTCCATAAAACAAGTTAACTCTTCTAAATTTTTAACATCCCTCTTGTATATTGCAGAAAACATACTCACAGGAACTTTCATCAATGGAGCAAAATATCCCGTATAAAAAGAAGGGTCATTGTGTGGACAAATATCTTGTACGCCCATTAGAAATTCTAAAGAAATAGCTCCATTTACACTTTTTGGTGTAAAAGGTAGAGGTAGGTCTTGTCTAGTAGTTAAAATTATTGTGGATAAATCTTCTTCTGCTAAAATAGATCTCTTTGTAATTTGATGGAGATATTTTTCAGGAATAGCCTTAAGAACATAATCTATAGTTTGGGAATGCTCCTTGTCTAACTTATATATAATGTCTTGTTTTTGAGAAGGTGAAAAAAAATTATCTACAAATCCATCATTTGAATCTGGAATTTGATTAAGAGAATAAAAATCACTTAGTTTATTTTTTACTGGAACTATGTATTTATTATCAATGGTATGAGTAAAACCTGTAAGATCATTAATTAATGAAATTCTTTCACCAACATAACTCAACCATTTAAACATATAAAACACAACAAATGTTGGTTTTTAAATCTTTTCTTTGTTGTCACTATTAGATACGACAAAAAAAATAGATTTATAAATAAACAAATACAACCTAAGATATGTTACACCAAAATATCTCTCAAACATATGGGGAAAAACAATTCTACAACCCTATCCCTACTATTTCAAAAAAAAGAGATACTACAAAAAGTTGTAGAGGAAAAACTCTAGAGCACATCCAAGAACTAAAGGAAAAATATATCTTCTCAAATGAAGAAGAAAAGGCAAATATCCAAAAAGAGTTATTAAGACTTCAAAAAATATGGTTTACTAAACATGGGAATTTAAAACAAATCCATGCTAGAGAAAAAGGTAAAAAAGAGAGAAATAAAAAAATTGCTCAAGCAATAGATGAGTTAAACAAAGAAATAAATTCGGTAAATACTTACAATTCATTAGGAATTGACCTATCTTCATATAAGATCCCTGAAACCATGTCAATCAAAAAAGAAACAAATGGTTACAAAATTACTGAACAAGGAAACGGGAATGAATTCTATGCTGTAGCTCAAACTCCAGAAGACCTTTCATTTTTATTAAAAGAATATAAAACGCAACCTCAAGAAATAAATCAAAGCAACGTTAATCAAAGAAAACTTGAGAGTAAAATTTCAGGAAAACTTAAATTTAATCTAGTTGAAAAATCATTAGAGAACTTAATAGGTTCAAATTCTGAGATTATTGAAGAAAAAGGTGAAACACTCTTAAAAGAATGTGAATCTATATATGGTAGTGAAAAAGTCCATTACAGAGAAGATAGACATGGAAATACTATAAGACTATACAGATCTTCAAATTACTTACTTGTTGCGGGTACTCTTCTAAAAGAAGGTGGTGAAATTTCCCTACATAATATTAGTTCATTGTATAAAAAAATAACCTCTAAAAAATATAAATCAAGCAACAGGAAAAAACTAGCAGAAAAACTAGAGATTATTGATAATGCCTTAGATAAGGAAAAAGAAATTGATGCTCTATATAACAGCAAATATGATTATAAACTTCCTAAAAAAAATGCTCTCTATAAACTCTTTTCAATAGAAAATGCAAAAGTATCTTTCTATTCAAAACTTAAAAGCTTTTTTCATGAAGAAAAATTATGGGAAATACAATTCCAGTAATTATTCCTCAATATCAAATAATTTTTCTGCAACTTCTTTTGCCCTAAATTCTACTAAGTCATCATATCCTTGTCCAATACCTAAAAAATAAATTGGTTTTTTAATTGCATATGCACAAGTAACAACGGAACCTGGCCTCTCATCAGTATCAACTTTAGTTAGAGCAACACCATTAATTTCAACTCCTTTATCAAATAAAGAAATTTGATCAATTAAATCATTTCCAGAAATTGAATCTCCAATAAATAGGGCCATTTGTGATTTTGATACTCTTTTAATTTTTTGAAGTTCAAGCATCAAATTTGAGTTATTTGGCATCCTACCCGCAGTATCAATTAAAACAACATCTACTCCTTTTGCTTTTGCATGTTCAACAGCATCAAATGCCACTGCAGCAGGGTCACCTCCATTTTGGTGTTGAATACATTTAACTCCTAGGTTTTCACAATGTTTTGCAATTTGATCAACTGCTGCAGCCCTAAAAGTATCTGCTGCTGCAACAACAACACTTAAATCATGCTTTTGTAAATATTTGATTACCTTTCCAATTGAAGTCGTCTTTCCTGTACCATTAACACCTAATACCATAATTCTAAGTGGTTCTCCTGATTGTTTATGTTCTTTTACTTCTTCTAAGAAATTTCCTTCTCTTGTTTTTAATACGGTTTCTACTTCAGAGACCATAACTTCCCTAACTTTTTTTGATAATGCAAATCTATCAAAAGAATTGCCAAGCAATGCTGATTTTAATTCTCTTCCAATTTTCTCTACAATTTCATAAGCTACATTGATTTCCAGTAAAAAGATTTCCAAATCCATCCAGATTTTATCATAATCATCTTGGGTTACTTTTTTCTTTTTAACGACATTAACAGCTTTTGAAAAAAAACCTTCTTTTTCTTCAGTATCTTGAGATTCAAGTTCAATTTCTTTTTCTTCTTCAAGTTGAGGTAACTCAGGTAAAGCTTCCTCTTTTGTTTTGTCATCTAATGTTTCTTGAGATTCTTCTTTTTTTGATCCACCAAACATCCTACCAAGAAAACTCTTTTTCTCCTCTGGTTGTTCTCCTACTTCATCTTCTTTTAGGGTTTCAAGTAATTCTTGTTCTTGTTCTTCATTTATTGAAGTAACCTGAGTTTCTTTTTGGTTCTTAAAAGGCTCTTGCATTGTATCTAAAGCTACTTCTACTTCATCATTATCAGCTTTAGCAATATCTTTATTTGTCTCTTTTTCAAGTTCTTCTTCTTTTTCAATTGCAACTTCTACTTCTTCTTTGTGCTTCTCAACTTCTTCTTCAGTTAACTCTTGACCTGATTTTATTTCTTTTTTTTCCTTTTCTTCAACACCATCTAGCACTGCATCTTGAACATCTTCTGCTAAGTCTTCTTCTTGGTGTTCTTTAATATCATCTAAATCCTCAAATGATTCTTCTTCATCTTTTTTCTTAGAAAATAAACCACCAAGAAAACCTTTTTTCTCTTCCTGTGTTTCTAGGTTTTCAGAACTTTGTTCTAAATCTTGTGTTTCATTAGATTCTTCTTGAAGAATTTCATCTGCGTTCTCTTCAATATGCTCTTCGTTTTTTTTAAAAATATCTCCTAATTTTCCTTTAATCTTTCCAAACATTTTTTTCCTCCTGTGAATTTAACAGTAAATCACAATAAATCTATAACTTAATCAAAGAATTCTACTTTAAATAGTTTTGTTATCTCTTCTCTTATCTGTAAAGTGATTCAAAATAAACGCAAAGTCACTTATCTCTAGACTCTAAACTCATCTATTTGTACCTAATCATCTCATCGCCTAAAAGAACATGCTGCTGTAGCTCAACTGGCCTCCACTCATCTTCAACTAAATCTGCTCTAAGCCACTTTGCAATCTCTTTTGCATTACCAATTGTAGCACTAAGTCCAATTATTCTAATTCTAGGATATTTAGTTTTAAAAATTGACAATAAAATCTCAAGAGTTGGCCCTCTTTTATCATCATTTAAAAGATGAACTTCATCTGCAATTACAAGCCCTAAATTATCTAATACTTCCTTATTGTGCCTAATTAAACTATCAAATTTCTCTGCAGTTACAAGAAGTAAGTCATAATCATAAGAATATCTCTCAGTTTGTAATTCTCCAATTGCAATTCTAATATTGAACATCTTTGAATATTGTTCCTTAAATTCCCTGTATTTCTCTGATGCTAATGCTTTAAGAGGTACAATGTAGACAACTCTTTTTTTTTTATTTAAAATACAATCAAGCATTCCAAGTTCAGCAACTAATGTTTTTCCTGAACCTGTTGGAGTACAGACAA
>JAYYJK010000130.1:0-4171 GCA_036146255.1 Nanobdellota archaeon | reverse complement strand
GTCAAAATACTCATCAAAATTTGGTGATGTTTTGGGATCAAAAATTAAATATGCTGTACCAAATCCAATAGGACCTGCAGTAATGAGCGGAATTCCTAATTCATGTGCTCTATTAAAATATTTTCTTTTAATATCAAGACAAAAAAAATCAATAGAATCAAGAGCAACATCAACATCTTTTAAAAAATAATCTAAATTTTCTTCAGTTACAAATCCATCAATGATTTCTATGTTACAATCTGGATTAATCTCTAATGCTTTTTTTCTAATTGCATGAGTTTTTTTCTCACCTAATGTGTTCATATCAGCTCCTAGTTGTCTATTGAAATTTTTTAATTCGTATTCATCATCATCTGCTATAATGAAATTTTGAAATCCTTGTCTTACCAGTGAGAGTAGGTGAGATCCTCCAACTCCACCCATCCCAGGAATTGCTATTTTTGCTTTTCTAATTTTTTCTTGTTCTTGTTTAGTTAAAATACCTAAGTTTCTACTAAATGCTTCAAAATAATTAAATTTTACCATAATACCTACTCAAATTATTACTTTTTATATTTAAAGTATATCTTGTTATATACCATTATGTTTTTATATAAAAGATTACACTATATAGTTATGAATGGAGAAGCTCTTGAAGAATATATCTTAGAACAAAAACCAGATGTTCAAGAAGTACTAAAAAAATTTCTCTTATCTTTTCCACCAAGCATATATTATACACATACCATTAATCATATTGTCTCCTCAGATGGAATTAGTTTTGTTAAACTTTTGTCAAAAGAGAGAGAGAATTTTAAGGAAGTTAATAAAATTAAAGAATTACGAAATGTATCTGAGTTCCTTGAGATGTTGATTCCAATTCCATTAGATGATAAAAAAACAATTAATGGATATAATATTACAGAAACTCAACATGTAAAACAATCATATTATACATCTTCGGATTTAAATTATAGTATATTTAGAGACATTTTTGCCCAAAATCCGCATAATAATTCATTAAGCGTTGAAAAAAATAAAAAGTTTTTATTTTCTCTTGCTATGTTTCATATGTTAAGTCAAGACCATGAATTTGAATGCTCATCTGAGATACCAAATCAATTTTTAGATATTGATACTCTAAGAAAGTTAGGAGTTGGAGTATTTAATGAATCATTTTATGAAAAATATGAATATCTAAGAGAGAAAAGTGATTCTGATGCATTACTATTTCCTAGCCAAATTATTCACGGAGATTTAAGACCTGAGCACAGACTTGAACACAGACTACTATGTCAATTTATTGATTTTGAACTAGCACACAGAGGATCACTATATCATGAGTTTTCTCGATTTGAATTTCCTTTAGAAGAAATAGAAAATTCTCTTGAATTTTATAGAAATAGCTATAATTACCTTGCAAAAAGTTTTCATTTTAATAAAAAACAGATTTGTGAATTTTCTCCTGGCTCAGATATATTAGTTGCTGAGGGAAATCTTTTAAATGCCGCCAAACTCTGTGTTTTAAATAATCAAAGAAACTCACCTCAAACCCAATATTATAGAGATTTAACATTATCTTATGCTAATGATCTCTTTTAAGTAATAGATATTTTGAATAAATTGGACTTGCTGCAAGTTGAATTCTTCTTAAAATAGAGTTCATCAATGAAAGAGATGCTCTATGTTGTGAATCAATTATCCCTAAAGCATCTAAATTTTCTCCAAAGTATATTTTTTTGATATCTAAAAAATAATAATACTTTTCTTCATTTAAATTAAAATAAAATTGAGATAATTCTGAGATATAATGTTTAATTGAGAGAGTTGTTGAGTAAATTACTTGGTTTTTCTGAGGTGATATTTTTTCTGCACAATAATAGATATAATGTCCAACTTCTAGTAGTCCTTTTAAGAGTTCCCAATCAAGTACTCTAATTTCTGGATTTCTTTCATGAATTGAGAGTGATCTTTTTGCAAAAAAAATATTCCTATCATTTTTTCTAAAAATATCTTGTAATTTTTGTAGTACAACTTCTCGTTTTTCTTCATGAATTGTTTCAAGCAAAGATGCCATTTCTTGAAGAGATAAAAATACTTTTTTCATAATAGTTGCATATTTTTGATTATCTGAATCAAACATTGACTCTAAAACTATACTATTTTTTTCTTTTTTCATTATTTCAAATCCAAAAAGTTCTAAATGAGTAATATTTTCAATTTCTGAGACAATGCTTTCATCATCAAATGAAATTGTAATTCTCTCAAATCCTAATCTGTAAATATGAGTTAAATAATGTTTTAGATGGTGTTTATTTTCAGAGGTAATTGAAAGAGAATAAGTATTTTCAATTAGTTTTTTATGGGAGCTTATTTTTAAATCTCCTTTTTCTTCATACATCTCAACTTCATCACCTGCCGAGATATTTTTTGATTGTGTCCAATCTTTTGGAAGCGATACTGTTAAGGCCCCATTTCCCTGTTTGATTAATTTTCTTTTCATAGAGATATAGTGTTATATACATTTATATTTTTATGGTATATACCAATTATTGAAAACATTTATTAAGTATATTATTTTAAATATTATTATGACAAAAAATGCAGATGATGTTATGAAAAAATATTTTAAAGATATTGATGATGCATTAGAAATTTCTTATTCTTTAGCACAGCAAGCAAGGGAGAGAGGATTTGACCCACAACCTTTTGTTGAAATGCCGCTTGCTCGTGATATTTCAGAGAGAGTAGAAGGATTAATTGCAGTAGCTGCTCCACAAATTGTTGGAAAAGGTATGGTTGAGAGAATAGTTGAGCTTGAAAAAAAATACGGTAAATTAGATTGGAGAGTGTGTCTTGAAATTGCTTATGAAGTAGCAAGAGAAGATTTTTGCTCATTTAAAGATAAGGCAGAAGCAATGTCTATTGGTGCTAAAGCAGGTTTAACATATTTAACACTAGGTATTGTGTCAGCACCTCTTGAAGGATTTATTGGTTTTGAAATTAAAAAAAGACGTGATGGTGATGAATATCTTGCAATGGCATTTGCAGGGCCAATTAGAGCAGCAGGAGGTACTGCTGGTGCTGTTGCTGTAATTATTGGAGATTATGTTCGTAAAAAAATGGGATATAAAGAGTATGATCCTGATGAGAAAGAAATTAAAAGGTTTCATACAGAACTTATGGACTATAATGATAGATGTGTTCGTCTGCAATATATTCCTACTGAAGAAGAGACACGGTTTTTACTAGAACATATGCCTATTGAAATTACTGGAAATGGTTCTGAGAGCATTGAAGTTTCAAATTATAAAGATTTACCAAGAGTACCTACTAATGTTATTCGTGGTGGGATGTGTTTAGTTGTAGGAGAGTGTCTAATTCAAAAAGCACCAAAGGTAAATAAGCGTATTGAAGATTGGGGGGCTGAAATGGATATGGAACAGTGGTTATTCCTATCAGATTTCTTAAAATTACAGAAAAAAATTAAAGCAGCTTCAGGAGGTGGCGAGGAAAAGAAAAAAGAAGAGACAAGCAATAAGAAGGAAAAACCTAAAATCCTACCAAATTATAAATTTGTACAAGACCTTGTTGCTGGACGTCCAGTATTTACATTTCCCATGAGAAAAGGGGGATTTAGACTAAGATATGGAAGAAATAGAACTTCGGGGTTTGCATCAAATTCAGTATCAGCGCAAACTCTTGAGATTTTAGATGAATTCTTAGGTGTTGGAACTCAAATGAAACTTGAAAGACCTGGAAAAGCTACAGTAATTACTGCATGTGATACATTAGAACCTCCTATTGTAAAATTAAAAGACGGTTCTGTTAAAGTTCTGCGAACACGAGAAGAAGCACAACAATATACCTCGGAGGTTGCTGAAATTTTGCACCTCGGTGATCTTTTAATTGGATATGGGGAATTCTCTGAGAACAATCATCCTTTAGTTCCTAATGGATACTGTGAAGAAGAATGGGCATTAGAGTTAGTAGAGAAAGTAAATAATAAGTAATTATTTCTTCTAATCCTTGAACTTTTGGAAGTATTTGCTTTTTTGAAGAATATGTTTTCATTTTTTATAAATAAAAATGATAAAATGATTAAAATCACATTTGTTATAATAAATATATAAATGTATAATTATATAAAATTTAGTTTAAGTAAACTGAAAGAAAAAAAATTAGTTTTTGG
>JAYYJK010000129.1:0-2837 GCA_036146255.1 Nanobdellota archaeon | reverse complement strand
ATTGTTTCCATCCCTGAATACTTTGTAATTTAACTCCAAAGTAAGCTAACCCTAAGATTACAATTAAAGGCATTACAAAAATTACATTGTAAATTAAAAGTAAAATCATTGCCTTTAAAAATCCTGGGTCTAATGTAGTAATCGCAGCTAATGAAAAACTATCTTTCAAAATTAAAAGAATAGCTAAGTAAGGACCACCAGTACATGGAAGTTCCACCGCGGCTACAAATGCACCTAAGAAAATTACTGTTCCAAAGGATACATTTTGCATTTTCTCTTTAATTTTTTTAGCATATTTTGGGGGAATGTGTAGAGAAACTCCCTGTCCATACCAGAAGTAATCTTTAATTTCTAATAGCCCACCAATTACCACTAAAATACCTACAAATATTGAAATGTATTCTGCAACACTTAGAGGGATTTGTGATAAAAATGCTAGTACTCCAAATCCTAATATAATATAGGTTAAAAATACTGCTAAAACATACATAGCTCCAATTTTGAGCATCTTTGTTTTATCTTTAGTAACCATAAGTGTTGAGAGCAATAAGATTAAAACTCCAATAGCACATGGATTGATACTATCAATTAATGCTGTAAATACAATTGTTCCTAATTCTGGAAGTGCAATTTCTACCATTATTCATTCACCTCGGATTTTACCATTCCTTCACCGTCAACATATTCCCAGTTTTCATTTCTCCATGTTGGAGCATAATTTTTATTTGCTGCCCTATTTTCTTTATAATTTTCAAAGTCCCACCCTGCAGATTTCCAGAATGGACATACGATGTTACTATATTCTTCACCGTATAAATTCTCAGGTAATTCTGAATCAAATAAGATAATAATACAATCTCCTGGTGGTACTGATGAATGTGGATAGTACATATAATTTGAAATGTCATCTAATTTTTGACCATTTACATAGAATCCTAATTCTGCAGGCTCTCCATTATCACATAGATCTCCATTGTTATATGTAACCATTCCTCTATTTTGATCATTATATGTAAAAGAATCTTTTGAAATGTCTCCTCCAATTACTCTGAAGTAAGCTCCAACGTTTACATCTTCTACTCTATTTACTGTTCCCTCCACATGAATTCTGTGGTCATCGTGTTCATGGAATAGAGGAGATCCAATTTTGTTTCTAAATCCTGTTGGATCAATAAGATCTAATCTGTTTTCGTCCCCAGTTCCACAAATGTAGATATCATAATCTGCATGCCAGTGTACGGGCCCTTTTGTTTCTGAAATTTGATTTTTATAAATAGTGTGTCCTGCCATGTAAAGAGTTGCAATCATTACAGGAATAGCGAATAAAGCAAATACTAATTTACCTTGTTTTTCCCATTTTGATTTATCAATTACAACAACAAGTACTGTGAGTATTGCAACCCAAATTGCAGTCCATTTCACTAAAGTTACTGGTTCTATCATTTTTTATTTTTCTTTGTATAATGCCCTTCCTAAGATAAGCTTTACTAATTCCCATGTTCCTTTGATTAGAACAAACCAAACTAATGTAATAAATAACGCTCCCCAATAGTCATTTTCTTCTAAATAGTAGAAAGGTGTAAATTGGCTTGCATCACTTTCTTCTCCTTCATGGCCTTCACCGTGAGCAAATGCTAAAGGTGATAGTAGCATGAAAAGAATCGCTAAATATGTTAACTTTATCATCTTTTCCTTATATAATTTATATAAGTACAACTTATATTAACAGAATGAACAAGTGTTGTCATCATCTTCTTGTTCAATCTCTTCTTGCTTTTTCTTTTTTTTATCTTCAACTTTTTCTTTAGTCATGATACATAATTTTCAAATTTTGAATTTTTAAATGTTTATGATGATTTTGAAGTGGAGAAAAGAAGAAAAATTATCCAAAGGCCTCATATTTCTCTAATCCTTTTTTCCACATGAAGTAAATACCAAATATTAATACAATATTGATAATAATTAATAAAGATAATAAAAAAATAAATTCTTCAAAAGAAATTAAATCAAATAATACTTGAGTTGCATATACACCATAAAATACATTTGCAAAAAAGTAAGAAAATATTTTTAAATTTCCTTTGAATATAATTGCTGGAAACATATCAAACATTCTTTGAGGCAATAGGTATGATCTTAAGAAATAAGTTGCTTCTTTCATAAAAAAATGTATACTTACAAAAAAATGAAATGTTAAGATAAAAAATAGCATTCCTAAAAAACCAAATACAAAAAATTTTAAAATATTTAAAAATAAAAATAGCTCAGAATATATAATAATCAATGATAGTAAAGTGATTGTATAAAAAATAAATGGTCCTAAAAAAGAAGTTACTATGGATTTAATTTGAAATTGGAACCAAACATTTACTGGTTTATTGAGATAGGAATTAAATGTTCCCTCGAGCAAAGCTCCTTTAAGATTTAACCCAAAAGAAAAAATACCTCCAAGAGTTGCAAAAAATCCAGAAATTACTACAAAAAAAAGAACATTTATTTTTGACCATCCTAGAAGATCTTGGAAATTACTCAAAAAAATTAGTCCAAATGTTAAAAGTGATATTAAATATATAATTGAGAAAAAAAGGCCAGTATAAGAATTTGCTTTGTATTCTGTAAATTCTTTTAACTTAATTACTAGGCCTTCTTTCAAATATGTTAGCATATTTAATTAAAAAAAAAATTATTTTTAAAGATTTGTCATTAAATTTAATCATTATTAGCACTCATTCCTAGAAACTCAATGTTATCAATTGTTTTGTTTTTTATATCAATTTCTACAATAACATTAATATCTCCTTTAAAACCTGAATTAATACAAGTTGTCTTACCTAAGA
>JAYYJK010000128.1:0-4132 GCA_036146255.1 Nanobdellota archaeon | reverse complement strand
ATATACAACAACATCTTCTTCTTGAATCACATCATCTCTATTATTTTGTGAATCTGAAGGACTATCGCTATTATTATTTCCCGTATCATTATCCTCTTGAGTTCCACCTCCATTATCAGGATTAGTTGTATCATCTTCAGTATCATCTTCTATTAGATCAATTATTATTTCTTCTGATGAAATTAGATACTCTTCATTTCCAACACATTCTAAAATAAACACAGCATCTCTTGTTAGAGGTCCTAATGATACTTCTCCTGTTAATGTTTTGGATCCACTCCAATCTCTTTTTGCCTCACAAGATTGAGCATCAGTTACATCCCAAGATAATGTTATCTTACCTCCAGAAATAATTTGAGTAGTATTGCTTGAAAAAGTAATTTCTGGGTATACAAAATTACCTATTTCATCAACATCAAACTCATATGCTCCAATATCTGGATATCCATCTCTTATAAAACCATTAAAATCATTAGCAACTTGTGTTTGACTTCCTTGATCAATTAATTGAGTTGCTTCAGGAACTAATTCAAAGTTTAATGCTGAAATATCCCTAAACATATCTGTTGTCTCAATAATAATATTGTTTTCCAAAACATTATCATCTTGATTTGCTCCCCCTCTAAAATTAATTACACCGTAGGACCCTCTTTTACCATAGACAATATTATTTTTTATCGTATTTTCAATAGAGTAATCATAGACTATGTCAATTGCAGATTTATCTGGAGTTTCAATATATACTGTATTATGATATACTTGTGTATCATATGATCTCTCTAATGCAATACCACTATCAGTTAATCTATTAGGCAAATCACTATAAATAACATTATTTCTAATTGTTCCTCCTATATTTTGAAGTGGGCCAGAACTTAATCCAAAATCTAGATAATCTTGTCTAATGTATTCTCTAGCACCTGAACTTGCCCCAAGTCCAAAACCAATTCCTCTTGCATTATTGATTATAAAATTTCTCTCAACAATTACATCTTCTGTATTTTGCCAAAGATGGATTGCATGTTCTGCCATTGCGGGGGCTCTATTTTCACAGTAAATATTTTCTACAATATTGTCATGAATATTCCATTTCCAACTATCATGCATATCAATTCCTCCCGTATAACATGCAATATTTCCACCGTGATTTCTAACATTAGATCTTCCTGATGCAGTTAATTCCATTTTTGAACAACTAATTCTTCCAAAATTATTTCCAACATTTCCATCTCCAAAATCGTGTTTATTAATTTTAATTAATTGTTCTCTACCATCGAGGATATGCATATCATGAATTAATGTATTATCTGAACCTTTAATATGTATTGGATGGTATGTAAATCTCTTTACTGTAAAACTAATAAGTTCAATGTTATTTCCTATAATTTCAATACCATATGTTAAATAAGCACCATCTAGAATCACATTTTCTCTAATTCCAGATTGAGATCTTAGAGTAATATCATTTTTATGTATTCTAATTTTACCAATAGAGGAGATATCATATGTTCCATCTTCAAAAATAATGGTAGTATTTTCTTGTGCATTATCTATAATAGTTTGTAGATTTGGGGCATCACTTGGACTAACAACAATTTGATTGTGATTTTCTTTAATTTCAAAATTAAGTTCAGAACATAGAGGATTTATTGGATAAATTTCTTCTTGAGAATATGAACTTCCAATTAAGGAGAATATAATCATAATTAGAATACTAAAACGTTTCATGAATCTTTTTAAAATATAGTATTAATAATGGTTTATATTAACAGCAGGTAGTTAAATATGAAACATTAAGAGGTTTCTAACTTATTATTTTCTATCTAGTAATTATTTTAGGAATCTGTATGAAAATTATAAATTTTTAAGAAATCCTAAAGCATAGATGCCAGACTCTACTTTCTTGCAGAGTTTAATAACTCCTTTAGGAATCTTCCAGTATGACTTTTTTTAACCTTTACTATATCTTCTGGAGTACCTTGAGCTACAACTTGCCCACCTCCAGATCCTCCCTCAGGTCCCATATCAATTACATGATCACAGCATTTAATTACATCTAAATTGTGTTCAATTACATATATTGAATTTCCTTTATCAACTAATCTATTAAGTACTGTAATTAATTTGTTTACATCTTCAAAGTGAAGTCCTGTTGTTGGCTCATCTAGAATGTAGAGTGTTCTTCCTTTTTTGAATTTAGCAAGCTCTTTTGTTAGTTTAATTCTTTGTGATTCTCCACCTGAGAGAGTTGTAGATGATTGACCTAATTTAATATAACCTAGACCAACATCTTGGAGAGTTTTAACTTTTCTATGAATTGATGAGTGATTTTCAAAAAAATCTACTGCTGTATCTACGTCCATGTCTAATACATCTGCAATTGTTTTTCCTTTATAGAGTACTTCAAGAGTTTCTCTATTGTATCTTTTTCCTTTACATTCTTCACATTCAACATAGACATCTGGTAGAAAATTCATCTCAATTTTAATCATACCATCTCCTTGACATGTCTCACATCTTCCACCTTTTACATTAAAAGAAAATCTCCCTTCTTTATATCCTCTAGATTTTGCTTCTTTAGTTGCTGCAAATATTTTTCGAATCTCATCAAATACTTTGATATATGTTGCAGGATTTGACCGAGGAGTTCTTCCAATTGGTGTTTGATCAATAACAATTATTCCATCTTCTTCATCAGGTACTTCAATTGATTTGTATTGACCCACATTTCCTTCAACTGCTTGTTTGAAATGTTTTTTTAACCCTTGCATGAGTGTTGTTGTTGTAAGTGTTGATTTCCCTGATCCTGAAACTCCAGTAATTCCACATAAAATTCCTGTTGGAAAATCTACTGAAACATTTTGTAAATTATTTGAATTAGCCCCTTTTAATGTTACAAAATCTCTTGGTTTTCTTCTTGTTTTTGGTACTTCAATTCTAAGGTCTCCTTTTAAATATTTACCTGTCTCTGATTTATCATTTGCCATAATTTCCTCAGGAGTTCCACTTGCTACTACATGACCCCCATTAACACCAGCACCTGGACCCATATCAATAATATAATCTGCTGCTTTCATTGTATCTTCATCATGTTCAACTACTAAAAGTGTATTTCCTACATCTCTTAATTTATGAAGGGTATTTATTAATTTTTCATTATCTCTTTGATGTAGCCCAATAGATGGTTCATCTAAAACATACAAAACACCCATTAAATTAGCTCCTATTTGTGTTGCAAGTCTAATTCTTTGTGCCTCACCTCCTGAGAGAGTTCCAGCTGATCTGGAAAGTGTTAGGTAACCTAGACCTACATTTGCTAAAAATTCAAGTCTTTCTTTAATTTCTTTGAATACTTGTTTTGCAATGAATTTTTCTTTTTCAGTAAATGATTCTTCAACTTTTTGGAAAAAATTAAGGGCTTCTTCAATATTAAAATCTGTAATATCAATAATTGACTTATTATCGATTTTTACTGATAATACATTTTCTTTTAGTCTTTTTCCATGGCACGTTGTACAGGGTTTTGCAACCATAAATTTCTGATAATAAGATTTTCTTGAATCTGAGTCTGTTTGATTAAAGAGTCTCTGTGTTTGTCCAATTACTCCTTCCCAACCATCATCCATATTCATATTTGCACCATTATGCCATCTACCTCTAATTGGTTCTCCATTGTTTCCATGCATAAATACTGAGTAAGCTTTTTTAGAAAATGAAGATACTGGTTCCCATAAGTCAAAACCATATTTCTCTCCTACAATTGCGAGTTGTTGTGCTCTCCATTTTAAATCCATTTTTCCATAGACTGCAATTGCACCATCCATTACTGAGAGTGATTTGTCTGGAATAATTAAATCTTCATCAAATGTGTGGACTGAACCAATCCCTAGACAGGTTGGACATGCACCAAAAGGAGAATTAAATGAGAATTGTCTTGGTTCTGGTTCTTCAAAAACAACTTCAGGATGATTTGGACATGAACCAAATGTTGAGTAAATCGTTTGGGCTTTTTGATGAATTATTTTTTGATTTTTTTCATTTAATTTAGCAGGCATATCTTTTCTTGTCTCTTTTTCTTGTTCAATATCTAAAACAATTATTGATCCTTTACCAATATGGAGTGCCTGTTCAA
>JAYYJK010000127.1:0-9073 GCA_036146255.1 Nanobdellota archaeon | reverse complement strand
TCATTTGTATCAGGAATTGCTCTTCTAGTTGGAGGTATTAATGTAATGAATACTATGTACTCAAATGTTCTTGAAAGAGTACAAGAAATCTCTGCAATGAAAGCACTCGGGGCAACAAATGGGGATATCTTAACAATATTTTTAGTAGAGAGTTCAATACTTGGATTTTTCGGTGCATTAATTGGATTTATTGGAGCATTTGGTTTGGCAAAAGGTCTGAGTTATCTAATAACAAACTTTGCAGGTTATAACGTCCCAATAAATTTTAGTTTAAACATGTTTTTAGCTATATTATTGATAACAACATTTTTTGCTATGCTCTTTGGAACCTATCCAGCATGGAGAGGAGCTAAAGTAAATCCGGCAGACAATCTGAGAGATGAATAAATCATTTCAAATTATCTAGTGGGTTTACTATATTATTAAAATCATTTTTACTCACATAAGTATATATTGACGTTGTCTCAAGTTTTGAGTGCCCTAGTAACTTTTGTATAATTCTAATATTTACTCCAGAATCAAGGAGATGTGTTGCAAAAGAGTGTCTTAACATATGTGGAGTAATATTTTTATCTAAGTTTTTTGAAGATTTTTTTAAAATCATTTGAATTGATTTTTTTGAGTATTTAGTATTTCTATTTGTTTCAAATAAATATTTTGTTTTAAAATCTCCATTTAATATATACTCTATTAACTTTGTTGAGAGTTTTTTAGAAATAATTGTAGTTCTATCTTTATTTCCTTTACCTAATTTGATATAAACTAAATTATTATTTAAATCTAAATTTTCCCTTTTAATATTAATTAATTCTGAGAGTCTAACTCCTGTCGAGTATAAAAATTCTATCATTAATTTATGTTTATTATTTACAATGTTTTTAAAAATTATTTCTATTTCTTCTTTTGAGAGAACTTTAGGTAACTGTTTTTTATTTTTAGGTCTAATTAAATTTAATTCTTTTATGTCTAATTCTCTTTTAATTACATTTAGGAAGAAAAATTTAATTGAAGCTTTAATTAATTTAAGGGTATTTACATCATACTTTTTAGATTCTAGATATAGAAAATATTCTCTAAACGAGGTAGAAGAAATTTTTAAGTTATTTTGTTTTAGGAATTTAATATAATTGACAACATTATAATAATAAGTTTTCTTGGTATCTAGAGTATAATTTTTAATTCTTAACTCTTCATTTAATATAACTAGTAAATTTGTCATAATAGTTATCCATATGGTTTTATATAATATAAAATAAACTTCTTTAATTGGTAGAATTTTTAGAATCTATCTAGTTCAGTAATAGAAAAATTTCATTTTTTACTGTAATTTATCCCAAAGATAGAAATTTATTTAAATAAAAATATTAATTTTATTGACTTTATTTTAAATAATAGTTTATTAAATTAGATTAAAACACCTAAAAAAAGAAATGATTTACTCAAAATTTACTAAAAGGTAATCTAATAAGTGTTGCATGCAATTTAAAGGGAGTTCCTAGTTAGAAAATATTATAAGTAAGAAATTTCATCTTGATAATATGGGTCAAATTGTAAATGCTGTAAATCTAATTATAATTAATGATAGAAACCAAGTTCTTCTAGCAAAAAGAGCAGAAGATGGTAAGTTTAAAAATTGTTGGTCAATTCCTGGTGGAACTGTTGAACATAATGAAACTTTTGAAGAAGCTCTTTTTAGAGAAATAAAAGAAGAACTTGGTTGTAATGTATCTTGGTTCAAATATTTCAAATCATATTTCTTTGAAGTCAAAGAATTCACTTGTAGACCAATTTATTTCTTTGGTGAAATTGATGGTGAAATAAATTTAGATTTAAATGAATTATCTGAATATGATTGGTTTGATTTAGATGATTCAAAAATATTTGAACTTGATTTTGCATTTAATCAAAATGAAATTTTAGAAAGCTTTGTTGAATATAAAAAACGGAACTCTCTTTAATTTGTCGCTTCGCTCTTTCGTCTTGCAGACTCAACATGCAACATCAATTTAAAGATAAAATCTTGCAGATTTTACCCAAATTCTTTTCGTAAACTCAAAGAACTTCTTTAAACAAGAAATGTTCTATTCAATAAATTGCTTGACCTATATTGAAATTGTTTGTTGTGACTCTAAGTAGTAACTCAAAGAAATATTTTTAAATAAATAGTTCTTAGTAAGTTTATGGATATTGAAATTATTGATGTAGTCTTAGGAGGATTAACTCTGGGAACTTTTGCATATTTTGCAAATAAAATTAGAAGTGATTTTAGAAAAGCCTCTGAAGAAGATGAATCATATAGAAAAATTGATGAAAGGTCACATATTGCTTTAGATAAGCTATTGGAAGAAGCAAAATTAAAAAGTGAGGTTAGAAGCTTAGCTAAAATATTGGTTAATTCAAATTCAGCTAAATTAATTGAAGAACCAATAAAAGTTGATGGAAGAGTTGATTACCATTTTCAGGTTAATGATAAAAAATATGTTCATTCAGAACCAAATCCAGATTCAAATTACTTATTCAAACCAGACTTATGTAGAAAACCAATTAAGTGTCCATTAGAAAGAGAATTAGTTAATTTTGCTTATAGAAAATTACTAAGAACAAATTAAAAATACATCAAAGTATTTCAAAATGGCTATCGCAAACGGCCAAAACAATTTACTGTCGCTTCACTCGTTCACCTTGCAGGTTCACAATAGAACATCAATTTAAAGATAAAATAAATTTTGGATTAATTTCAGTATTAATTTTCTTTGAAAATTCACACTGAAACCTTGCAGGTTTTATCCAAATTTCTTCGCAGGCTCAGAAACTTCGTTAAACAAGAAATGTTCTATTCAATTTTTAGGTTTATACTTGATGTTTCGGGGCACCTTCGGAAAGTATGAGAAAGTATTCCAAAACACAAAAATTTTACCACCAAATAGAAATAACTTTATAAATTCTTATTTATTAGGAATTTTTAATGGTAAATAAAAAATCTTTAGTTTCTTGTATAAATGATTGTTTGATTCCAGAAACTTTAAAAACTTCAGATATTAAAGAGGGTCTTCCAATTTTTTCTGGAAGAGTTATTTCAATTTCAGTACAAATTCAAGAAAGAAATGAAATATATTCAAGTATAATTTATGAACCTGTTGAATGTTTAGGTGAAACTATTCAGATTGAATCAAATGATGATTTAAATTCCGCTATGGAATCAAATGTTAAAATGGCTTTAGTTCCTTTTTCAGTTAATCCAAGTTTATTAATTGGAGCTTTAATTCAAACTAGAATTGAAGATAATTTTAACGATATAGAAATTCCAAGGAGTTATATTTTGGAGATTACTGAAAGAGCTTCTTCTTATAATACTCCAAAAACATCATTGGGAGGTAATGACCTTTCAAATAATTTTCCAACTGGTTTTATTTATATGAAACAATTATAATTTTTCTTTTTTCTCAGTTGCCCCTTAAATAATAGTCTCGAACTTCGTTCTCGTTCAACCTAAAAACTATCGCTTCGCTCGTTCACCTTGCAGGTTCACAATAGAACACATGATTGTACGGTAAAACCTTGCAGGTTTTCCCCAAAATTTCTCTTCGAGAAAACTTCGCACAATTGTGCGAGTTGAACGTAATTTATTGAAATCGGCTCAAAAAGAAAACTTATTTAAATTTACGAATTTATATTTCTGTAATGAGAACTTATACTGACAAAGAGTATATTGAATTAGTTGAAAAAACTTCAGAACCAATTTTACAAAAGCAAATCTCTTTGGAAATTAAAGAGATTTTAGATGTAAAAAATTCTAACGAAAAAACTTTTATTGATTTAGGAGCAGGCCATGGGAGAGTGTTGCCAACTTTGTCAAAAGTAGCAAGAGATGTTATCTCTGTAGAAATAAACCCAAAGATGATTCCAGAATTAGAAAAACGGTCAAGGGAATTTGAAAATGCGAAGATGATTGTTGGAGATTTAACTGAGCTTTCAAAGGTTTTAGAAAATGAAACTTTGAAGAAGCCTGTACTTCTTTTGTTACAAAATACTCTTGGAACAATAGAAGGAGATTGGGAAAAAGTTTTGCTTGAAATGAAAAAAGTTGCAGAAAATAATTTTGGAGAAATAATTATTTCTTTATTTTGTTCAGAAGAATTATCTTCATGGGGAGTTTCAAGTTTGTATCCTTCAATAGCAAAAATGATTGGAAATCCCGACTTAGAAAAAACTGATTTCGAAAATGGTTTATTCGTAAGTGAGTCAGGATACACTTCGAAGTGGAGAAGTAGAGAAGAGATTGAATCAATAAAAGAGTTTTTTCAAGGAGAATTAGTTCGGGAAATTTCAACTAAGGAATTTAAAATATTACATATTAGATATCGCCGATTTAAATAAACTTCTTCGAGAATCTAAGATTCTCTTGACCTCGCCTTGCAGGTTCTCGTTCTTCGAACTCGGGACGCTCAACAACGGTTAAAAGATAAAATCTTGCAGAATTTCTCCAGACTTTCTTCGAAAGCCTCATTTAACCTGTTTTGTTATATCCAATTAATCTCTCAAAACAAATGGTTTTAGTTAGAATTGAAAAAGCCTTCAGAAAAGAAAAGAAATATAAATTATTATAAATTAATCAAATTAATATGAATCCAACATTACAATATTTAGATGATTTTTTAGAAAGGTATTTTTTAGGTGATGCTTTACCAAAAGATGAAAAAACTTTAGATTTACTTTCAGAATTAGAGAAAATAAAAGGTTTTGCAGAATATGACGCAAATGATACTTCTAGAATTCATGTTCAAGTAAATGGAAAAGAATATAATTTTAGACCCTCTGCTTTTTTCAAATATTTTGCAAAACAATGTCAACCAACTTGTCTAGATGCATTTATGCCTTCTATGAAACCAGTTTTTCAAGTTTATGAAAAAGTAAGGTCAGATTTAGTAGCTTATTCTAATTAGTTTCGGGTTTTTTTAATTAAATTAATTTTTATTTTGAGGGATTATCTTTTCGGAATTTTTGATTTGCAAAACCGCTTGCTGCTATCCCTCATCCTTCCGGAGGACATAACAACATTTTAATGGTTTCATTCGGTTCCACCTCTTTCCACAAAAATCCATACTTTGTATGGATTTCATTAAAATTGTTCTGTGTTGTTAGTCGTAAACCTTGTTTTAATTTAAAATAAAGAAGTTTTTTGAAATAATTTGAAGTTATTTCATTTTTGTTGTGTAGATTTAAATTTTAGAAATAGTTTGGTTTATAAATAATAGAATTAATCTTTATTTTATGGAACAAAAAGGTTATAATTCATATTTCAAAAGAAAAGAAATTGATAAAAATGAGTTATTAATATGTCCTAATTGTTTATCTTCTATTGAAATAAAACCTTTTGAAGATTTAGAATATTTTAAAGTTACTTGTTGTTCCTGTAATGAAGAAATAGGTTTTATTAAAGGAAAAGTTAAAGCAAGAAAATTAGGCTCATATATTAGAATTAAAAATAAAGAAAATATAGAAAAGTCAATTGATATTTCCTCATTAGGTCAAGATTTTGATACTAGAGCAAAAGATGAAATAATCATATTATACATTGTAAATATTTTAAACGAACTTCCAATTGCTATCTTAAATAAAACAATTAATGAACTATATCACCGGAAATTTGAAGAAATTAAGTACAAACTTATTAAACCAAAAGATTGGGATAATGAAATTGATGGTAAATTTGGAGAAGATAAAGATGAATATATGTTAAATGGAAAAGAAATAAATAGAAAAATTATTAGAGCTTCTGATTATTTCAAAAAAGAAGAAGATTTAGATTATTTTTATCCTTTAAGAGATAATCTTTTAAAAATCAAGTTTAGTTTATTAAAATGAAAAAAAGCCATAGCTTTACTGAATATTCACAAGAGTATTTAAATATTAAAGATTTTGTTGAGATGTTAAAAATTTCTAAGGGATATTATTTATTAAAAAAAGATAATCCAAATTGTTTAGAAGGAACTTATCATTATTTTTCATTTTATCAAATTGCTTTTAGTTTAATTGATAAAATTATGGATTATCTAGAAATTTATAATAAACAAGATAAAACTAGTTTTTTAGAAAAAAATAATTTAGAAGATATAAATAAAATTGCAAATTCTTTGAAACATGATAATGAAGCAATTAATCCAACTTTAAATTTAGAAACTAATGAAGAAAGTAGAAGTGTTGACATTCTTACTTCCACTGGAAAATATAAATTTACAACAAATAGTTTCCAAGTATTAGAAAAACACTATATACTGTTAAATGAATTATTCTTAAAATTGGAAAATAAAAGTAAATGAAAACACCTCAAGTCGTTCCTTTCGTCACTCTATTTCAAAGTGGATTTGCAATCTCTCTATTTTACTTTTTCTTCGAAAAAGGAAAACTTAAAAACTTCTTCAAGAAATTTACTTCGTAAACTTCTCTCGATAACTACTTGCAGTCTCTCACTTCGTTCACAGGATATAACATCAATTTAAAGATAAAATCTTGCAGATTTTATCCAAATTCTTCTCACTAAAATTCGAAGAACTTTCTTAAAATGTGTATGTTAGACGCAATGTTTGGATTTAAAATGATAAAAACGGGCTCTGATAATTATTAAAAAGTTTACAACCTCTCACAAAATTGTGAGGTTTTAACTTTGAACAATGACAAAGTTTAAGAATTTCTGGACAGAGCTAAAAAATAAAAAGTATTATAAAAGATTTTTCTAATATATTACTATGATACAAAATTCTCAAATGTACAAAAAAGGAGGAATTTTTGATTTATTTTCAAAAAGTAAAATAGTAGATACATTTCCTGAAGAAAATAAAGATTATATTACATTATTAACTCAAGCAGAACGTAATTTAAAAGAATTAGAAAAAGATTATCCATTAGATATTAAATTACCTCACGGACAATTATCTTCAATAATTAAGCAAGGTAACTATATTACAAATAAAGTAAGAAGGGATATCGAATTAAGAAGTATTGCTTCATTTGTAAATGATTTTCATAAGCATGTTGAAGAGATTAGAAGTATTACTCAAAATGATATGTTAAAATCAGAATTAGCAAAATGCGAAAAATTAGTAAATGAGTATCTTGCATTTATTGATAGAAATTCACTTTAATCATTACGTTGAGTCAATAAAAAGTATTATAAATCAAAATTATCATGATTCAGTATGAATACAGATTATGTTGAACGTGTAAGAGAAAAACCACAACCTAAAACTACCAAAAAAAGAGGAGGGATTTGGTCATTTTTATTTGGGGCTGGAGCTGCTCTAGGTATTTCTCAATCTGGTAATATTGCAGATTATAGCAAAGAGAGTATATCTTCTGCAAGTCAAGTAGTATCTCAAAAACAAGATCACAATTATGTACATGATTTTATTAAAGACTTGGAAGGTCAAAAATTCTTTATAGATAATCCTAGGGAATTAGAAGATTTAAAAGGTCTAGTAGATAATGCTACAAAAGAGGATACTGTAAAGATTTTAAATAAGTATAATGATATCATTGATAAAATGCTAGGATATAAAACAGGAAAAAGCATTGAAGAGAGAAATAAAATAGATGGAATTATTAAAAACATGAAAGCAGAAGAAGGAAGATTTCTCTCATACATTTCATCCAAATAATTAAAACTTTATAAATCATCTCTAACTCTTTTTATCTATGAATAGATATTACCTCATTTTAAAAGGTATGAATAAAGATTTTGCAATATCTGAATTTTCAACTCTTTGGAATTTATACTTAGAAGAAGAAATAAAATTAGAACAAGTACAAAATGTTCTCTACACATTTAAATCAAAACATACTATATCCTCAGAAGAAACTTTTCTCTCTAGACTAACATTTACAAATTACTTAGGTTTAGAGCTCTTTAGAGGAACTTCTTTTGATAAGTATAAAATCACACTATCAAAATTAGACTTTTCATTTCTTGAAGGAAAAACCTTTGGTATTGAACAAAAAACATTTGGACAAGGAGAAATAATACCTTCTAAAGAATTGGCACATCCCATATGGGATTCTCTAGAAAGTCCTAAAGTAAATTTAAAACATCCACAGACATGGTTTGTAAATTTTCAACTACCTAATTCAAAAGATTTTATTTTTACTAAAGGAATCTATAAAAATGATAAAGAGTATTTAGAAAGAATGCCAAAGTTAAGGCCTGTTGCAATGCCTTACACATTAAAATCTGATATGGCAAGAGCTGCATGTAATTTGCTTAACTTAAAAGAAGAATCTATTGTTTTAGATCCATTCTGTGGAATTGGAGGGATTTTACTTGAAGCATATGATTTAGGATTTGAAGTTATGGGAAACGATATTTCATTTAATGACTTAGAACTACTAAGAAAAAACTTTAAACATTACTATCCAAAAGCTCAATACTCATTAACTTGTAAAGATTCATCACATCCTATTTTTGCACCTAATTCTATTGATGGTATTGTCTCAGACATTCCTTATGGAAGATCTTCAAGAAAATTAGGAATTGATCTATATAAAAACTTTTTAGAAAATGCAAGAAATTACTTAAAACCAGGGTCAAGAATGGTAATTATTTATGCAAATTTTGTTGAGTTTAAAGAATTAGCCCTACAATATTTCAAAGAAGTACAAGAAATTGACCAATATATCAATAAATCAATGACACGACATATCTTAGTTTTAGAAAAGAAATAAGATATATTTGAATGTTAACTTTATTAAATGAAACTATATCTTTTTAAATCACTTTATCAACAATAAGATATGATAACAAAAAAAGCTGAAATTAATATGATATTTGTCTATATAACATCAATAGTATTAATTGGTTTTGTAGGATATTTAGTAGTTGGATTTATAGGAAGTTTAAGTGAAGATACTCAAAATGCACAACAGCAAAAATTTTTTGATGAATTTACAGTAATATTTAATCAAGTATATCAATCATTTAATTCCGAAAAAGTACAAGAGTTTTATTTTCCTAACTCAATTACTTTTGTATGTATTTTAGATGAAAATCCAAATACAAATACTTCATCAATAATATTCCCCG